>CAZKRH010000327.1:0-2922 GCA_964555115.1 uncultured Nitrospiraceae bacterium
GACTTCCTTCCAACCCGTGAGACATTCCTCAATCAAAACCTGGTTCGTATAGTGGAAGGCCATTTTCACTCGACTGTCCAGTTCTTCTACGCTTGTACAAATCCCCGACCCCAGCCCTCCTAAGGCATAGGCAATACGTAACATGAGAGGATAGCCAAGTGACTCCGCTACCTGATGGGCTTCCTCAATCGAGGAGACGGCCGCACTCTTTGGCACCATGACCCCAATTTCAGTGAGTTTTTCTATAAATATCCCTCGATCTTCTGTTTCGCGAATGGCCCGAATAGGGGTCCCAAGGACTTCAACGTCAAACTTTTTGAGGATTCCCTGATCTTCAAGAGCCATCCCGCAATTCAATGCCGTCTGTCCCCCGAAACCCAACACAATCCCATCTGGTTTTTCCTTTTCAATGATTTGCTCGACAAATGAGGGGGTGACCGGCAAGAAATACACGTGGTCCGCTAAATGCTCAGAAGTCTGGATTGTGGCAATATTCGGATTAACCAGGATGGTGATCACCCCTTCATCTTTTAAGGCCTTAATCGCCTGGCTACCCGAATAATCAAATTCTCCTGCTTCCCCGATTTTCAGGGCGCCACTTCCAAGAACCAGAACTTTTTTAATGTTTTTTGACATGGGATAAGAAAATGTGACGAAAAAAAGAAAAAACCCAGAAGACAAGATGGTTGTTGAGTTTTTACTCCTATGAATTCACTCCTTACTCTACTCTTTACTTCAAAAAGGTTAAAAAGTGATCAAACAGCCCAACCGTATCATTCGGACCCGGTGCTGCTTCAGGATGAAATTGCACACTCATAAACGGCTTGGATTGGTGACGAATTCCTTCATTTGTTCCATCATTGGCGTTTCGGAACCAAGGAATCCATCCCTCCGGCAGAGTATCCTCCTGAACGGCATACCCATGATTCTGTGAGGTTATCACACACAGTTTGCTTTCGGTTTGGAGACAAGGTTGATTTTGACTGTGATGCCCAAACTTCAGTTTATACGTCTGAGCCCCTGCGGCGAGAGCCAAGAGTTGGTTGCCTAAACAAATCCCCAGAATCGGTTTTTCTCGCTCCATGACCCCTTGAATGAGAGCCACGGTTTCTTGGCACATTTGTGGATTTCCAGGCCCATTGGAAATAACCACCGCATCAAAGTCTTCATTCAAAAAATTATAATTCCAGGGAACCCTGAAAACCCTCACATCCCGAGCCAGTAAACCCCTGAGAATGCCAGACTTACATCCACAATCAATGAGAACAATCGTAGGCCCATTTTGGCCATACCACACTGGTTCTCGAATACTGACTTTTGCCACCAAGTTTTCAACATTAGGATCATAAAAGGGAACATCCGTATTCTCCAACACGACTTTTCCTAACATACTCCCCTGTTCGCGCAATCGCTTTGTCAGTTTTCGTGTATCCACACCCCGAATGCCTGGCACCTGTTCTTGTGTAAGCCACGCATCCAAACTTTGAACAGCTCCCCAATGATGATAGTGGAATGAATAATCTGCCACCACCAACGCATGAATATGGATACGGGGTGATTCAAAAACCTGTTCCACTCCTTTGATCTGCGATCGCCCGGGTACGCCATAATTCCCAATCAATGGGTACGTCAGGGCAAGAATTTGTCCTGTATAAGAAGGATCAGTGAGTGATTCGGGATAGCCAACCATACCGGTATTAAAGACCACTTCACCGGAAACAGCCTTCGGATAGCCGAAGGCAAAACCCTCAAACTCGGAGCCATCTTCCAATACAAGACGGGCAGGGATTTCATTCATAGGAATGGTACGAGGGGAACAGTCTTATTACAACAGAGACTCTCATCAGAGAACACAAAGAGGAGTCGTGGATAAGCCTATCTTGTCAGTCAACTTTGCCAAAGCATTCAAAAAAACGTGTAGTATGAGTCGACGAAAAACGATCAAGAAAAAATATCCCAGGTATTTGGCAATACAATTCTAGCTCATCTTATCTATCTCATCAGGACCCAGGGATCGGCAACGGCGGTTAATCCAAGAAAAACCTGGTCGACTTTTAGATCATTGGCCGCCGAACCGCTGGAATTCTGGTCGATATGAGTATACCTCAAATTGCCGAAAAGCCAGGACAGAAATCTATACCCGATACCACCCCGAATCCGGTAGGTATTGGTATCAAATGCATTGCCGTCTCCAGTTGACGTGTTATTGGCATAGCCGATAGACCCAAAGGCACTCAGTCTTGCGCTAAGGGTGTGTCCAATCCTTCCCGTAATGGTTCGCGTACGAGTCGCTTGAGAGGCCAATCCTCCACCGCCCCCAATGGTTTGATTAGCATCCAGGGAAATGTTCCCGTTTCGGTATGATTTTGTAATCGTCGCTCCACCAACGAAATTGGTCCGCCACTTATTGGAAAGGTTTGTCGTAGTGCCTCCATCAACCTCTTCAGCCCCTTTTTGTTTCGTAAACGCCACCCCGCCACGAATAGACCCGGTCAACGAAAGAGTAAAGTTATGGGAAATTCTTAATTTAGCACTGTGGGAAATAGTATTATCCCCAGAGGTGTCTCCAGTGGATGGCCCAATAAAATTGGTTTGCCGATAGGAATATGAAGGGGTGACAGTGGTTTGGGCCGTTACCCCATAGGGCACAGAAAATGTTACGGTGTGCCTCAAGGAATCTTGAAAGCCATCCTTAAAAAAATGCCGATATTGATTTCGGTAGCCGAGAGAAGGAGTCACACGAGGCGACCAAGCATAGCCAAATGTGATCCCAGCCCTATTCAAAAACGCGTTGGCGCGGGAAGTAAATACCCCTTGCGTGCCACCGATGCCTTGTGAACCTGTCCCGCCACCTCCACCAAATCCCCCTCGACCATTGGACGAGGTGGAAGCATCCTGCGCCCCAGACAAAGAGAACGCATC
>CAZKRH010000328.1:0-5436 GCA_964555115.1 uncultured Nitrospiraceae bacterium
CACAATGGCATCCAACGCATGCTCAATAATGAGACGCGTGCGTTCCTGCTCCCCTTGGATCCGAGTTTCGCTGGTCTGGCGTAAATTGTCATACAGATCCTGCATTTCCTGTGAAGACAGGGCGAGGGATCGTTCCAGCAATTCACGGCCCTGATCTGCCTCGGTATAAGCCGAGCTGATCCGCGCAAACAATTGCTGTAGGATTTCCGGATCAGGAGACTGTATAAGCTCACCAGAAATCCCTAATTGTTTGAGTTGTCGTTTCAACAAAGGATGCATGGAGGTTACATTTCTTGAATCGTCGTCAATGTCATGGTTTGGTTATGTCAATCACAATTCCCACTCGAATAGGGAGACACTTCTCCATAGGAATAGAATCCAATGTGTTGTGTGCCTTCCGGAAGCACTTCCAGCATGGCTTCAACTTCTTCTTCTGTCCGATCCCCTAACACCTTCTCTCCTTCACCATTCATTCATGGTTTCTCATCAAAAAAGAACCCATCTCTACTGATGACTTTCGATATATTCCTTCAGGGCTCGATTGACCTGTCCAACCTCCCCAACTAACCGATTGACCGATCCTGGAATGTCTTCAAAGAGTTGTTCCCGTATTTGTCGTTCAATGCCTTTGGACAGCTGGGCTAACTGGGAGGCCCCCATATTTTCACTGATCCCTTTCAATCCATGTACCGCATGTTGGAGCGAGGTCCAATCTGTCGCTTCTAGGGCTTGTTGAACTGCTTCCACACTCTCCAAGACATCCTCGAGGAATTGGTGAACCACTCGTTGAAGCAACCCAGCGGAATCCTCGCCTCCAAGATCCTCCCATTCCTGAAGCATCTCCACATTCAAGGTGGGTATCGGTTCTTCCTCTGCTACCTCATTCCTCGACTCTTCCGAGTTTTCTGGTACAGAAGGGGAAAGAGATTCCGTGGTGGTCACTTCCAAGGGAACAGATTGAGTGGAAATTTCCGAGGATGGGCCAAGCCATTGCACTAACATGTTGGCTAACTCAGGTGTTTTGATGGGTTTGGTGAGGTAGTCATCCATACCGGCTGCTAGGCATTTTTCTCGATCCCCTGGGAGGGCATTGGCCGTCATGGCAATGATGGGGAGCCGTCGTGTGTTGCTGGACCCCAGGATTTGGTCGCTCGTTGCTGGTTGCTCGTCTGTCGTTTCTCGGATTTCATGATTTCCTAGCGACGAGTCACTACCGACCAGCGACATTTCTCGTTTTCTGATCTCCCTCGTAGCATCATATCCATCCATTTCAGGCATTTGACAGTCCATAAACACGACGTCATAGGACACCGATGACACAGCATGAAAGGCTTCCAGTCCATTGGACACCACATCGACCCGGTGCCCCAATCGTTCTAACATCAACCTCGCCAATTGCTGATTCACGGTATGATCATCGGCCACTAAGATTCGCGCGCTGGGAATCGCCTGAGTGGACAACTGTTCTTCCGATTGGGCGGAAAGATGATTCCCGTGATCATAAGCTGGATCATCCGGGTTCAACACCTTCATCACACACGCCCAAAGATGATTTTTTCTGATTGGTTTTGGTGCCCAAGCCGCAAACCCTGCTTCTTGAGCCTTTGACCCGGTTCCCATTCGATCCAGGGAACTCAATAATATTAATGGGATATGAGACAATTGGGGGTCGGCCTTGATCACCTGGGCGAGAGAAAATCCATCCATGTCGGGCAATTGTCCATCCAGGATAGCGAGATCAAACGGTTTCCCGCGAGTTACCGCAGTGTGGAGGACGGCCAAGCCCTCAGAGGATGAGGACGTGGTCGTGACCTCCATACCCCATCCCTGAACATATTGCGTGAGCAAATAGCGGCTGGTCGCATGATCATCTACACAACACACGCGTATTCCCTGTAGTGTGGTGGCCACTCCATCACCTTCCACCTGACTAAGGGTTTGTTTTTCCAGAGTGACCGTAAACCAAAAAATACTTCCCTCACCTTTGGTACTTTCGATTCCAATTTCCCCTCCCATGGCCTCCACGAGTTTCTTGCTAATCGCCAGGCCTAAACCTGTGCCACCATATTTCCTTGTTGTGGAACCATCTGCCTGACTAAAAGATTGGAATAATTTCTTTTGGTCGTCTGGAGAAATTCCAATCCCCGTATCTGATACCTGAAAACGAAGCTCTAGTGTGTGCTCGGTCTCATTGAGACGAATGACTTGGAGGCCCACCTCGCCCACATGAGTAAACTTAATAGCATTGGAGACAAGATTGAGGAGAATTTGTCGTAGGCGCCCAGGATCCCCTCTCACCCCCGTGGACACATCCTCAAAAATGAGCCCACTCAGTTCAAGGTGCTTTTGAGAGGCACGTTCTGCTAACAACTCAAGGGTTTCTTCCACCGCTACTCGAAGATCAAAATCAATGGTTTCTAGCTCAAGTTTTCCCGCCTCGATTTTGGAATAATCCAAAATATCATTGATGATCATCAGCAACGCATCACTCGATGTTCGAAGCGTGTCACAAAAAAACTGTTGATCATGAGAGAGCTGGGTTTCACTTAACATTCCCGCCATCCCAATAATGCCATTCATCGGCGTTCGAATTTCGTGACTCATGGTGGCGAGAAATTCGGCTTTACTTCGTGCGGCTTCTAAAGCAAGATCCCGGGAGTCGGCCAATTCCTGATTTTTCATTTCCATGTTCAACGCTGCATCGATCAATTGAGTTTCAATTTTCTCTCGTTCTTGAATTTGCGCTTTCAATGCAACATTGGTTTCGGATAATTCAGCGGTTCGAGCATTGACGAGTTCTTCCAGACGTTCACGATGTTCGGCGAGTTGTTTATCCCGATCTTGAATCTGCTCCAACATTTCATTAAACCCATCGATCAACCGTCCTATTTCATCAGGATATGTTCTTTTCACACGAAGAGAATAATCCTTTTTTTCAGATATCCGATGAACCGCCGCCGTCAGCACTCCTATGGGTCGAGAAATGACCAATTGCAGGCGAGAGGAAAGCAGCAAGGACACAAACACGGCTACGAGAAACACACTCCCAAAGATGCCCGCGAAATCTTGCATCCGTTTCCGCAACACCTGAGTATCCGACTGTAGATAAATTGTCCCAATTTTTTTTCCTTCTAAACTGAGATCCCGGTAGACCTCAATAGACGGTAAGGTCAGGAATTGAGTGTTTGTACTGTTGGGAAGGGTTTTCCCCTGTGCCCCTCTTGCACGACCATACTCCACAAATGGTTCACCCTTGGCGTTATACAACACGGCCCGGATCACGTCCGGTTGATAACGCAAAGCCTGGAGAATTTCCTGAACCCTTTCCACATCTTCACGGGCTAACGCGGTTAAACTATTGGACCCAAGCATATTCGCTTGCCGCGTTAACTCCTGGGCCATACCCTTTCGTAATATCAACAAATCATTCACCATCAACACCAAACAGGCTGAGAGGAGTCCTACACTGGTGGCCGACATGACCACAAATTGAAGCTTGCCCTTTAGGGAGGCCTTATGGAATTGGTTTTTCAAGAATTGAATTGGATTCAACATGAAAGCTTTACCAACAGAATATGTGACATGACGTCATGAAAAAACATTCCCCTCTTAAGGAGATCTCTCCCAACGACACTGGAGCCTTCCTCCAGTTCCTTTGAGGATAAGACTCAATATCTGACAGTTAACTGATATTCTTCTAACCTTTTCTCGGTTGTTACAGGGAGGTTCTGAATATGTGTTGTTTGAAACCAAGAAGGGGTCGATTGGAACGAGATACGTGTCGAAACGATCTGGAACCCTCGCGTGAAGAAGGGGAATCTTGGAAAGGAGAAGAGGTTAAAACGTGAGATCGGCACTTACCATGATATCTTCAGGATACATGGATTCGGTAAACAGGCCTTTCGTTTCTACAATATGTGGGAGGATTTCTTCAAACATTTTAAATAGATCTGGATCCAAATGGGTACCAGCCAGGCGGCTCATTTCATTCATGGCTTTTTCAATAGGCCACGCGGGTTTATAGGCACGTTCTGAGGTCAGCGCATCAAATACATCACACATAGTACAAATTCTTCCGGTGAGTGGGATATGTTCTCCCATCAATTTGTTGGGGTATCCCGTTCCATCCCATTTTTCGTGATGGGTCAGTGCAATTATTTCTGCCATTTGAAGCAAGGGAGAGTGACTGCCCGACAGCAAATCTGCTCCAATCCGCGGGTGTGTTTTCATGATTTGCCATTCGGCCTCCGAGAGCCGTCCTGGTTTCAATAAAATGGAGTCAGGAATGCCAAGCTTGCCGATATCATGCATGGGCATGGCTTGTAGAATAAAGTCACAATCTGCCTCACTCAATCCGGCCGCTTTGGCCAATCGCGCAGCATAATGACTCATGCGTGAAATATGAGCGCCCGTGCCATTGTCCCGAAACTCTGCCGCGCGTCCTAATCGCTGCACAATTTCCCGCTGTGCCAACAAGATTTCTTTCGTCCGCTCACGAACCTGTTCTTCCAACTCAGAATTCTGCCGGCTAAACTGTTTATGGAGCAGACTCGCTTCTAATAAGTTGCGAATACGCATCAACACTTCGATTTTATCAAAGGGTTTATTGAGAAAGTCTTTGGCTCCGGCATCAAGGGCTTGCACTCGCACGGATTGTTCGGTTTCAGCTGATAACACCAAGATGGGGAGATAGTCATGAGGTTTCAACACCTTTAATTGTCCCATGACTTGAAAACCATCCACATCAGGCATGCGAATATCCAACAACACGAGATCAGGATTCAGGACTCGAAACAGGTCAAGCGTACCCTTGGAGTTTGAGGTCGTGTGGATATTCTGGTAACCGGCAGATTTTAAAATTGTTTCTAACAACATCACATTTGTGGATTGGTCATCCACAATGAGAATCTTGGCATTTTTTCGTTGTGTTTCAGAAATCATATCTAAGATGTTGGCGAGCCAGTTGTGACGTTAGACCTCTAGAACTTTCCCCAAAAGTCCGGGAAACTCGTAGGCATTTTTTATGGGTATGTTGAACACCCACATGAACATACCGATTCATCCTGAATCCTTATTTTCGGTTCAACAAAGGTGAAAACTTAACGCAACGATCACAGATCTCTGCACCCACCCTAAGAGTATACCTCGAGCTGTTGAAAGGATTCGTTCAACTGCACATGGAGTCACCCAACATCCAAGAACTGAACGCAACGGAAAAAGGGGACGAGGAAGCGGCCCAAGAATAGATTGTCCTTAAGTTCGGACCGCCTGCTACGTGTGGTTGAGGTGATCAACTCGAATCAATACCGTTTTTCGAGCAGATCGATAGGAAGAATTTCCTTCAGTCATGGTGAGAAATTTTCGATAGTGCTGAATCGCAAGTTGGTGATTCCCTTGCGTCTCAAAGGAATAGGCCAAATTCAGGGAAATTTCTGG
>CAZKRH010000329.1:0-2235 GCA_964555115.1 uncultured Nitrospiraceae bacterium
CTTATTAATCGCTATTCGCCCCTCAAACATTTTCCTATTGTTCTCAAAGGTTTGAACCTAGACACGGCAGTGAGGCGCGAAAAAGCTGTGCAAGGGATTTAGGTACATAGGGAATTTTAAAAACTTGTGGTCACCTTCTGGGTGATGAGAGCTTTTTACAATTCTCTAGGTGCATGAAGAACGTGTGCAGACTTTCGTGATCCAACTGCTGTTTCTAGGTTAAAGGGTTATCTCCACTCACTCCGTGTATTCCATTCTCTCTCAATCTGGTCCACTAAGGTTTGTACATCTTTGGCTTCCATGATTAAGTCCCGGTTCTCCTTGCTCACAAACCCTTCTTGTACCTGATGATCCACAAACCCAATGAGCGCATCAAAAAATCCATCAATATTCAGGAGCCCACATGGCTTATGATGCAATTGGAGTTGTTTCCACGTGAGCATTTCACAATATTCTTCGAGAGTCCCTAACCCACCGGGCATGGCAATAAATCCATCCGACTCGCGATCCATCAACGCTTTTCGTTCATGCATCGATTCCACCACATGCAGCGTGGAAATGCTTTCATGGGCAAATTCTTTATCCGCAAGAAATTGTGGAATGATCCCAATGACTTCCCCTCCCCCAGCAATCACTTCCTCCGCTATCACCCCCATGAGCCCAATATTGCCTCCACCATAGACCAGAACAATGTGACGACGGACCAATTCTTTGGCTAATGATCGAGCCGCGGTTTCATAAATTTCCTTGTTTCCCAACGATGATCCACAAAAGACACAAATTCTTTTCGATATATTTCCCATATTTAAAACCTATTCTCGATGACTTTCATTGCCGGGTTTCGTCCCGACAGCCGAGGTCCTTTTGTTTCGGCAAAAGGACCCAAAACCATGTTGCCCTGTCGTGGCCCTGGGGGTCCCCTGCGCGGTTCGCCCACTCCGGCGGCTGCGCAACTCGCTGCGCTCAAACAGTGCTCGCCGAAAACCCCGGAGTCGGCTGCACTGCTCGGCCACGCCAGAAGGCGGGTAACCATCTCAGAAAAAACTTTCAAACTTCTTTATACGGGTCAGGACACCGAAAAACAATCATCCACGTATTTTTTAAAGAACGGTGTGAGAAAATTTGGCAGGTGGGGAAATGACGAGACCCTACTTGGTTCTCACTCCCCCGTTACGGATAGAGTTTAGACGTGGGCACTTGCGCCAGCAATTCTTCCACCCGTTTATTGTAGGCGCAAAAGGGGTCCATACACAGAATCGTCTCTTCCCAATAGCCATTGAGTTTTAAATACGTCCAGTCGACCGTATAGGATCGGTTTTTGGCTCTGGCAAAGCGAATGAAATCCCCTCGAATTTTGGCCCGAGTGGATTGCGGTGGAATGGTCATCGCCCGTTCAATGGCTTCCTCTTCGACAATCTTTGTCGTCAGATCCTTCCCTGCGAGCAAATAGTAGAGTCCCCGTTTTCGATTCACATCATGATATTGGAGATCCATCATGGCTATTCGCGGATCATCAAACCCACACCCTTTTTTCTCTGCATAGGCCTCTAAAATCCACTTCTTGGTGACCCAATCGACTTCCTTGACCAACAACATCGGATCTGTTTCCAAGCGATCTAACACCCGTTCCCATTCCTTTAAAATATCCACCAGGACTTTATCGTCCGGGTAATCCTCTAAATACTGGGCCGCCCGTTCCCAGTACATTCGCTGAATTTCCAGTGCGGAATATTCTCGGCCATCATCCAATTTGACTTTTTTTCGTAACGTCGAATCCCGAGAAATTTCTCGAATGGCTTTGACTGAATCCTCTAATTCGATTCCCGGAATGAAATAGTCATTTTCGACCATGGACAACACCAGAGCCGCCGTCCCAACTTTGAGATACATGGCATACTCGGACATATTGGAATCTCCGAGGATTATATGTAATCGCCGGTATCGTTCGGCGTCAGCATGCGGCTCATCCCGCGTGTTGATAATACTGCGTGACGAGGTGGTGGATGAAGACGTTTTTTCATGAATATGTTGGGAACGTTGCGAGATGAAATAATGAGGCTTCCCTCCAACTTTCAACACTTTCCCTGCACCGGAATATATTTGTCGCGTGACGAAAAAAGGAATCAGTTGTTCGGCTACTTTCCAAAAATCGATATCTCGCCGCATGAGGAAATTCTCATGAGAGCCATACGTATTCCCTAATGAATCCGTATTATTCTTGAAAATAAAAATATC
>CAZKRH010000330.1:0-3739 GCA_964555115.1 uncultured Nitrospiraceae bacterium
GAGGCATTACCTTAGTGGAAGCCGTGCGGTCAGTCATTCGCGAATTGCATGGCAGTTATGCCATTGCCGCACTCTGTGTGGATGATCCCGAAACCATCGTGACCACCAGGTCAGGGTGCCCGCTGGTGATTGGAGAAAATGGCAAGGCTTCGTATTTGGCCTCTGATGTCACGCCCCTGTTAACCTATACGAGAAAAGTGATCTATCTTGAAGATGGAGATATTGGCATTCTTTCTCCGTCGGGCATTCGCGTCATGGGGGCGGATGGACATACGATCGATCGGGAAGTGACGGAGATCGATTGGAACGCCGAAGCCGCAGAAAAAGGCGGATATCCCAATTTCATGCTCAAAGAAATCCATGAGCAACCCCAAGCCATCCTGGATACCCTGCGTGGCCGGTATAGCTATGATTCCGGTGAGGCAGATTTACCCGATCTCTCGATGACAGCAGAAGAACTCATCAATGCTCGACGCATTTGGATTGTCGCCTGTGGAACGTCCTGGCATTCGGGTCTGGTGGGTAAATATCTGTTTGAAGAACTCATCAAAAAACCCGTACAGGTGGACATTGCATCGGAATTCCGGTACCGGGAACCCATGATCCAAGCTGATGATTTATTCATTGCGATTTCTCAATCAGGAGAAACGGCAGATACCCTGGCCGCGGCCAGGGAAGCCAAACGACATGGGGCCAGAGTCCTGTCAATCGTCAATGTGGTCGGGAGTACCCTCGCAAGGGAGTCTGATGGGGTCATTTATACTCGATGCGGACCAGAAATAAGTGTGGCCTCCACCAAAGCCTTTACCGGGCAAGTCATTGCGCTCTATTTGTTGGTGCTGCATATTGGCCGAGTGCGGAAAATCTTGAGCGTGGAAGAAGGGCGATGGTGGCTGGATCAGTTCATGGCCTTACCCGGGCAAGTCGAACATATCTTGAAACGGGAAGCAGAAATTGTGTCCGTGTCCAGACGGTTTTATCAAAAACGCAATTTCCTGTATTTGGGCCGAGGCATTAACTATCCCATTGCACTGGAAGGGGCCCTCAAACTCAAAGAAATTTCCTACATCCATGCCGAAGGCTATGCCGCCGGAGAAATGAAACATGGCCCTATTGCGTTGATCGATGCAGACATGCCCGTAGTGGTCCTGGCCCCGCGTGATCGCCTCTATGAAAAGACCGTCAGTAACCTCATGGAAGTCAAAGCCCGCAATGCTCCGGTGATCGCCTTTGTCAGTGAAGGCGAACGAGAGCTAGGCAGCTTGGCGGACTTTGTGTTTACCATCCCCAGTACCCATGCCTTGCTGTCGCCGATCCTCTTTGCGACAGCCCTCCAACTGTTGGCCTATCATATCGCGACCCTCCGGGGTATTGATGTGGACCGCCCCCGAAACCTCGCCAAAAGCGTGACGGTGGAATAGGCCTCCTCAAGGAGGTTCCTCTCCGTCAGCGTGGCTGTATCTATCCTCAAACATACTGCTAGGTCTAATCCCAACCAGAAGACCTTCTTTCAACCCAATTCGTTCCTTGTCTGATTTACCTACTCATTCTTAACTTCCTTAAGTTCTTCACACCCTTCTCAAAGCCTCCCTTTTCCGTTTTCCATGTCGTCCTAAATTAAGTACACGTATCTTTTCCTACAAACTTTCCTCAGGGGTGTTTTGACACTATTGTGTGATGGCATGGGCAAGTGTTTCTTTCGGGGGCTTTTTGCCCTTCTGTTATCCAATGGGGACGAGAGGCAATGCGAAATTTGAACATAGTTCATAAAACTTAAATGGAAGTGAATATTTACAGCCGGGGGTTCGGCCCGGCAGCCGAGGTCCTTTTGTTTCGGCAAAAGGACCCTAAACCATTTTTGCCCCAGCGTGGCCCCAAGGGGGTACCCGACGAAGCGTTTCTTCCCTCCGGCGGCTGCGCAACTCGCTCCGAGGTGAAAAGACACCTCTCCGCTCAAACAGTGCTCGCCGAAAACCCCGGAGGGAAGAAACCCTTCTTGGCCACGCTGAAGGGCGAGGAAGAAGAAAAATATTTCTGTCCCCTTTTTTCCATGGTTAGCTTTCCCTGAAAGGATTGGCACCAGAAGGCATGTCTCACACAGAAAGGAACCGCCACAGTCCCGTCACCCTCAGGTTGGCTGTTCTTTCCTGGCGGGCTTCCTGCCTTAGGGGCGGCCGAGAATATATTGCAATTGATATATCCATAAGTCCGGAAGCCTTTGCAGGTCATTTAGAAAGACTAAAGGGGTCGGGAGTCTTTAATGAGGTGAAAATTTGGGTCCTGTCTTTTCTTGGCATATGTTCTGTGAGGAGAGTAAGAGGTCTCGGCTGTTCCACAGTTACTATCCAGATGAAAGATCTCATTACTCGGGTTCTGACTTGTTTTCCGAGGTGTTTTACTTTTCTTTTCCAGCGTTTGGGGTCTCTCGGTTGGTGTGGAGGGAGAGGATGGGTTGGTAGGGAATGGGTGTCACTCCGACCTTACCGCCGTGAAATTTGATTGTCCCGTACTTCCGATTTCCTTGCCGGGATTGCACATGCCACGACAGATCTCGCAAGCCGTTCATGGAGCCGTGAAAGTTGGGAGACGGTTTCCACCCTTTCTTATTGTCTGGCAGAAGTGGGATATCTAGGGGGTAGACGATGAATGGGATCGCTCCTTTTTTTGTGGGTCCTTACAGGACGGTTCGCTGTGCCATGAAGTGGTTATGAACAGAGATGAGAACAAAATTCTAACCATTCATCATTCCAGGGCTTTTCCCATGTTTTTCCCTCCACGTTTTCCTCGACTCTGTCACATTTTCATATCTTCTGGACTCCTTGAATGCTACAATTCCCCCCACATTTTTTCATAATGGATTGATCTATTCCCCCTAGGGTTCCGTTCACTTTCATCTCATGAAGGAGGTTGCCATATGAAACGATGGTTCTTCTTTCCATTTGCCGTCTTGAGTTCTCTGGTGTTGCTGTTTTCTCTATTGACCTCGTGTGCCGAGTATGGCGGTGCTCCTCCCGGGGGGAGTTCTCATGTTGCCGAAGCCATTTCTCATGCCCAAGAAGCGGTGAAGCATGGTGATATGCGTCATGGTGATGAATTTGTTAAACATGCGGAAATGGCTCTGTCGCATGCCAAAATGGCTCAGAAAGAAAATAGCAATCCTCACATTGCGGAAGGCGTTGAAGAGCTGGACACTGCGATTACCATTGGGGGGATGGGCATGGTCGGTGGCGGAACCCAACATGCTAAAAGCGCTATTATGCACTTGGAACAAGCCAAGTAGTCGTCCTTCTGTATTCTCACAGCATGAGAACAACTCAGAGGCCGGAGTCTGGTTTTCTCAATGTATGAGAACAGTCATTTTTACACGTTTGTACTGATTCTCGGTGGGTTATTGAAAAAACCAGACAAGGTCTTTACTGTTGAGACGTCAGTTTACGACGTCATGGTTTGTCACAGACTTGGCCTGATTGACATTCCGTTGTTGTTTTGTTTTTTATTGATTCATTAAGAACTTCTAAAGGAGATGTACGATGGCGAAAGCAAGTGCTCGGCATATTCTTGTGTCGACAAAAGAATCCTGTGAGAGCATCAAAACTCAAATCGAGGGCGGTGCGGATTTTGGCGAACTGGCCAAACAACATTCCACTTGTCCCTCAGGCAAACAGGGTGGTGGACTTGGCGAATTTGGCCCGGGGCAAATGGTGAAGGAATTTGATGATGTGGTGTTTAGTGGGGAGTT
>CAZKRH010000331.1:0-19730 GCA_964555115.1 uncultured Nitrospiraceae bacterium
CTTTAGAAATATTTCCCATTTCTGAGAAGAGTTCATTCTTCTATGACCCCTAAACGATACCTGAATGCACATTTTGTGAACAATCATGCCAGCTCATGAAAAAAATTTCGATTGTTGGATTTTTCAAACCCGCCTAAGGAACAATTTCCAAATCTCTTATGACCACGCCAGGTTTTCCAAAGGGCCCACGGGGCTCCCCATTTAATTTGACGGACACCCCTCCCGCATTTCCCAGGGTGAGGTAAAATCGTTCAGACGCTTTCCATGTAGCTGTTTCCCCTGGCTGCAAGAGGGCTTCTTGAGGTTCACCCTGATCCGACTGAACCACGATCCATGTCATCTCCATAGCCTCAAGTTCTAACTGAAGGTTTTGGTTTAATGGACTTGTTTGGTCAGCGAGGGATGGAATACCCGCACCTTGGGAATCAGACATTCTCCCTTCAAGCCGTGGATGGTCTTGGGACGAACCGGGTGAAATAGATTCCGTGAGTGAAGCGACATGTTCAGATTTCTGTTCTTGATTCAATGATGGGTCAGAGTGAAGTACGCTCACTTCAGAATCCGATGAGGGAACATTCGAGGAATTGAGATGGTCTCCCAATGAATCAGCATCCCCACCTGAAGACAGGTCTTCAGCAATGGATGAGGGAGAGGATACTGAAGAAGGCTCAGACTTGTCTGGCAATAGGGGACCGGATTGTTCACGAGGCAAGAGATAAATTAACCCAATTAATACCACGCCGGTAATAATCATCACCAGATTACGATTAAATTTTCCTTTTCGATCATCTTCCACCCGCTTTTGAAATTGCCGTCGATCTTCTTCATCTTTTTCATAAAATGACCCGGCGGTTTCTGAAAATCGACGAAGAGCTTCATCTTCATCGATTCCCAAAGATCGAGCATATGTCCGCACAAACCCTTTCGTAAATACATGCTCAGGAAGTTTGACAAAATCTTCGTCTTCCAACGCCTGTAGAAACTGAAGTTGGATCCTGGTTAAAGAAGCCACTTGCTCCAAACTCATGCCTTGAGCTTCTCGGGCTTCCTTAAGGTATTCGCCAACGGAATCCATGAAATAGATCTACTCCTTAATAATCAGGACAATGCATGATGTGTCCTTCGCCTTTGCTTAAGTCATCTAGAAATCTGAGGGGACATCATTGATATGCAGATTTCCTCTTAATGAGACAAATCTTCAAAATGTGTCAGTTGTTTAAACTCTTTGAACCTGGTGTGTATTTGAGTATTGTCCAAAGAACGCAATCGGTCAAGACTAAAGGCTTCTACATTAAAGGAAGCCATGACACTTCCATAAATCACCGCTTGCCGCAAGTTCATGCTTGAATAGTCCCCAGTGGCTGCTAGATGTCCAATAAAGCCCCCTGCAAACGTATCCCCAGCACCCGTCGGATCTTTGACCGCTTCCAGAGGAAAAGCCGGTGCTCCAAAAATTTCCCCTCCATGAAACATCAAGACCCCGTATTCCCCTCGTTTAATAATCAAGTGCGTAACCCCACGAGATAATATTCCCTGTGCGACCTTCACTAAATTGGGATCTTCCCCCAATGCCCGAGCTTCGCCATCATTAATAATGAGGACATCAATCTTTTCGAGAACCTTCCACAGGGCTTCTCGTTTACCATCGATCCAAAAGTTCATCGTATCACAAGCTACCAATTGCGGTCTGTTTACCTGATTGAGAACATCCAATTGAAGCTCTGGATCAATATTCCCAAGAAATAAGACATCAGGGGAGCGATAGGACTCCGGAATTTTTGGGCGAAAGGTTTCTAACACATTCAGTTGGGTTTCCAATGTTTGTGCTTCATTTAATTGATGACTGTACTCTCCTCTCCATCGAAACGTCTCACCTGGGCGACGCTCTAACCCCGTCAAGTCAACTCCACGACTTCGCAAAAACGCCACATGTTCCTCAGGGAAATCCTCTCCAACGACGGCTATCAGATTGACTCCCGTAAAAAAACTGGCGGCAGTGGCAAAATAGGTGGCCGACCCTCCCAGTACATCTGTTGCTTCGCCAAAGGGCGTACGAACAGAATCAAACGCCATCGACCCCACCACCAACAAATTTCCCATGTTACCGACTCCTTTTCTTGTTCATTGTGGGGAGACCCCGTTTTCCTAATAACAGAGCATATCGGTGTCGCGTTGATTTGGGGATGGTTTTTAAGGAAGTCACCAGTGCATGATCGAGCGCGGTAGGACACCCACAACCAACAGAATCCCTCACCATAGGGATCGCATGGCTCAACACTTGCTTCGCCATCGTAACATTGTGGTGCATGACCTCAAGAATCGCGCCAACAGACACCGCATCCTCGGTTTCATGCCAACAATCATAATCGGTCACCAGGGCCAAGGTTGCATAACACATTTCCGCTTCCCTGGCTAATTTCGCTTCTGGTAAATTCGTCATCCCAATCACATCCACGCCCCACTTCCGATAGAGTTGAGATTCTGCCCGAGTAGAAAACTGAGGACCTTCGATACATATATAGGTGCCACCTTGATGAAATGTGACACCCACCGATTTGGCGGACCGACGAATCACATCACCCAGATTGTGACAGATCGGATCAGCAAAGGCTACATGGGCAACAAGACCCTGATCAAAAAATGTCCCTATACGATGTTGCGTTCGATCGATAAATTGACTGGGAATGACCAAATGCCCAGGATGGATATTTTTTTTCATACTCCCAACGGCACTCACAGAAAAAATTTGTTTGACCCCCAGAGATTTTAACGCCCAAATATTTGCCCGATAATTAATCGTCGAAGGACTCAAGCGATGTCCATGACCATGTCGAGCCAAAAAGGCCACCCGACGTCCCAGAAAGGTGCCCAGCTTCACAACATCAGAAGGCCGACCAAAAGGCGTCACAGGTCGCACGTCACTTTGCTGCATGAGACCTTCCATGTCATATAATCCGCTTCCACCAATGATCGCAATTTCGGCAGTTTTTAATTGAGCCATCGTTCCGCCCGAGGTCCTATTTACAAAAATGACATAAAAGCCTGCATCCCTTCAGACTTCTCCAAACTCAGGATTTAGGGTTACGCATCCCAATGAAGGCATTCTTCAGAAAACGCCTGAATCCGACCTTCTATCCTTTGTGCAATATCCGAAGAAGACTCCAGGTCATGAATATCTATCCATTCAATATGAGGCTCCTTCCGAAACCAAGTCATCTGTCGCTTCGCAAAATGTCGCGTATCTCGCTTGAGTTGTCTCACAGCTTCTTCATAAGAATACTCACCCTGGAGATAACCGGCGATTTGACGGTACCCTAAACTTTTCATGGAGGTTAACTCTCGAGAATACCCCGCCTCCAATAGGCCACGAGTTTCTTCCACAAGCCCCTTTTCTAATTCGATTTCCACACGGTCTTCGATACGCCGGTACAAGGCATCCCGGTCCATTCTTAATCCCATCAACAAGACAGGAAAAGATTGTCGGGTTTGTTGATGACGACGATGCATTTCCGAAAGAGGTACACCTAACTGGCGATAAATTTCCAAGGCTCGCAGAACCTTCCCACGATCATGTGGATGGAGAACTCGAGCAGAGACCGGATCCACCTCCTGCAATTCCTGATACAGAGCCACTAGTCCACACCGCTCACAGTCCTGCTCCAATTGGCGACGCAGGGCCCAATCAACCGACGGGCTGGGCCAAATCCCCCGAACTAACACCCGCACATATAATCCCGTACCCCCAACCACCAAAGGAAGAAGCCCTCCCTGATGTAACCGTGTGATGTCTTGTAAAGCCAATCGACGATAGGTGCCTGCACTAAAGGATTCATCAGGGTGAACGATATTGATGAGGCGGTGAGGAACACCCTCCTGCTCGGTGGTGGATGGGGTATCCGTCCCAATATCCATTCCCTTATACACCTGTGTAGAGTCGGCCGTAAGAATTTCGGTCCCGAAGGTTTTGGCCAGGTGAATAGCAATTCGACTTTTTCCAATCCCGGTAGGGCCAACAAGAACCACCAACGGCTGATGGATTGAAATCCAGTTAGATTGTTCTGAGGAGGTGTATTCAGGTTGCAAGGCGCAAAAGACCATTATGCTATAGCCGACCAAAAATTTTGTTTAATTCTTCAGAGGAAAATCGCATAGCAATTCTCCGCCCATGAGGGCAGGTGCTTGGTGAACCCTCTTGTATCCATTCTTGAATGACCGCTTGCATCTCTGGTGAGTCCATGGGTCTTCCAGCTTGGACTGCCCCTTGACATGCCATAGAGGCGAACAGAGGGTGAAATCGTTGTTCCAACGCGGTCACGGATTTCCATTGAGTGAGATCCTCGATAAGATCCATAAGCAGGGCATGATAATCTAAGGTGCCCAATAGGGCTGGCACACTCCTTATCATAAATGAGGATTCACCAAAGACATCCACCTCAATACCAAGCTGATGCAAATCTTCCAGATGTTCGGCAAGTATAGGGACAGCATGAGAGGGAACCTCGATGGGCTCAGGGATCAGCAACGGTTGTTGTCGTATGGTGGCCGATTGCCAGTCCCTGATGAGTCGCTCAAATAATACCCGCTCATGAACCGTATGTTGATCAATAATATGCAATTGGGAATCTACCTGCGCCACTATAAATGTGTTATTGATTTGCCCGAGTATGCGGATGTCTTGATCAGGGGATAAGAGATAGGACTCAACCTGCTCCTGGACAGAATCCGAGGATGATCCATCGGACTGGAGGTTTGGAGAAAAGAGCCTCTGACTCAACCAACCGGGGGAAACACCTTCTTGTGTCGAGCTAACATTCTTTTGTGAAAAGGACACACCGGGATGGTCCATCTGTTGAGACAACGATTCTTTCCCCATAGGAGTACCAGGCGAATCCTGAAATCCCTCGCGTTTCCCTGGATGAAGCACCTCTCGAATCGTTCCCTTTATTTCAGCATGAATGATATCAGGATGAGAAAACTTTACCTCCCGTTTCGTCGGATGGACATTCACATCAACAATCACCGGGTCCACTTCAAGAAAAATGGAAAACACCGGGTGGCGACCCTTTGGAAGAAACGTTCCATACGCTTCATAGATAGCATGCGCAATAGTGGAATTTTTCACCGGACGGCCGTTGACAAAAATCTCTTGTGGGAGTCGAGAAGTCCGAGTGTGAAAGGGGTTGGACGTGACCCCGGTAATTTTCAGAGAAGAGGCTTTCCGATTAAGGGGAAGCACCTTTTCCATAAATTGCAGACCATACACCTGCAAGAGGCGATCATGCAGTGTTTCCACTGCAGGATACTCATAGATCAATCGGTCAGAATGAAATAATCGAAAATGTGTGTGGGTCCTCACCAAAGCGGCCTGTTGAATCACATGACCAATATGTGAAAATTCGGTCGCGGCGGACTTTAAAAACTTCAGTCGCGCCGGCGTGTTATAAAAAAGCTCACTTACCTCAATCTGTGTTCCCGGCATGGTCGCTCGCGTTTCTTCCTGCGGTGGTCCTCCACCATTGATCTGTATCCACGTTCCTCCAGAATCATCCCGACGAGCAGTTAAGAGAGAAAGTTTGGATACCGAGGATATACTTGGCAAGGCTTCACCACGAAACCCAAACGTTCGAATACCCGTCAAATCCTGTTCCGATCGTATTTTACTGGTGGCAAAACGTTCGCAGGCCAATCGCGCATCTTCAGGTCCCATGCCTTCACCGTTATCTATCACACGAATGAGTCGTTTCCCCCCATCTTCAATATACACCGTGATCAGAGTACTTCCGGCATCCAGGCTATTGTCGACAAGTTCTTTCACTACGGCGGCCGGCCGTTCCACAATTTCTCCTGCCGCTATGCGACTAGCCACATCCTCAGGCAGAACGTGAATGTTGGGGGAGCGAATCATGAGAACATTGACTATGAAGACCTGCCCTCACCATTCCACGCGGCAAGGGTCAGGAAGTGGATGCTGTGAGACCTTACGGATGTCGCAATAATTGTTGTTGAGCTAACTGTGACTCTGGAGACCGAGGAAACTTTTTTATGACGAGCAACCATATTTTCTTGGCTTTGTCGAGTTTTCCTCCCTCAGCAAAAATTTTCCCTATTTTCAATAACGCAGACGGACCATAACGACTCTGAGGAAAGTCTTCAAGGAGCTTTTTAAACGTCCGGGCAGCGGCAGGAATCTTTGCTGAATAATAATACGATTCTCCTAGGTAATAATAAACCTGATCAGCTCGAGAGCTCGAGGGATAATCTTGGAGAAATTGCCGAAAAGCTGATATGGCCAACACATAGCGTCCCTTCAAAAAATCAGAGTAGGCCGCATTAAAAACTACCGTGGGGGAAAGACGTCGAGAATTCGACAATCCTGAAGTAAGGGTTTGTAGGGGAGAAGAATCCTGTATGGATAACCAAACCTGAGGTTCTGACGGAAAAGCTACGGAATTATTAGGGGGAAGACGGGAAGGAACACACCTTCGGCCTTGTATTGACAACCCCAACCCGGGGAGAGGGTCAAATACACATTCTTGAAATAACTCACGCTCCTCCCTTCTTATGAAGGATGAAACAGAAACATTCGGCACTCGACATGATGGAAAATCTCCAAAAACTTGGCTTTCAACTTTGATGGGGGTAAGTGTGAACATACTCAACAGCAGCACCCCAACACCCAATCGAATCCGGATAGCTCCATGAACCAACAATTGTTTGGGATGTTCAAGCGATGGAATCATGAATCCAAACAAACAAGAAACCTTTTACCAAACACTATAGCCTACTCCACTCATGTCCAGATATTCGGATGGTGACTGTCACACTTCCATCGACCAGCCTTCACACCCATACCTTAACGCTTCCCCTTGGTGTTTGTGCGTTTTAATTGGTCTAGTTCCCCGGAGATTTTTGACAAGGCTTCCTCATGACGATCCACGCGAGTTCCCATTTTGGTTCCGATCGTATTGACCACGTCTCGGAGTTGGGCCACCGTTTTGGTCAATTCATTTAAATGTCCCACATTGGATACTAACTCCTGTTCCTCTGCAGTCAATCTTTGATCAAGCCCTCTGGCCTCTTGAGCTAACTGGTCATACTGTTGAACCAACTGACTTTTATCCTGGCTTAAGGTGTTTATCTCTTGGTTCACAGTGGTCATCATGGCTTGCAAACTCGCCTGAACATCTTTTTCGAGAAAGGCTCGAAGAGCTTGAGTATCTGCATCGAGTTTTTGTCCCAACCC
The DNA here is from genome assembly GCA_964555115.1 of uncultured Nitrospiraceae bacterium. Lineage (GTDB taxonomy): Bacteria > Nitrospirota > Nitrospiria > Nitrospirales > UBA8639 > CAZKRH01. The sequence continues at coordinate 7,244 of CAZKRH010000331.1, forward strand.
CGTTTGTTGGTTTTCTACCTGAGTAAGCCGTTCTATGACCCCAACTAATGTTTGACTATGGCTTTCTGATGCTTGCCCCAAGGACACCCCAGTCGATGCCAGCACTTCCCGAAGCTGGGTGAGAGATTGGGTCAAACCTGCCAGTTGATTTGCCTGATTTTGTAGATCCACGTTGTACTGTTGTACAGAGCTATCAAGTTGGGCCAGCCTGGATTGTGCGTCCCTCATTTGTTCAGCCTGTTGGTCAGCTTGTGTCCCCAACGTCGCACCCGTTGTCGCTAAGGCATCCCGCAATTGTGAAACCGAAACCGTCATGTCTTGAAATTGCTGCTTTTCCTGGTCATGAATCTGAGCGTGAGTTGTTTGGGATGTTTGTTCCAGGAAAAGAAGTTGGTTCGCCATATCCGCAATCTGCTGCCCCTGAACATCTACCTGTTGTCCTAATTTCGTTCCCGTTGTATCAAGTGCCGTACGAAGTTGAGTAAGAGACTGGGAAATCTCCTGCAATTGCGTATTGATGGTAAGGACGTCTTGTCTCATCTCCTGAGAATCGGCATTCACCCGACTGCGCAGTTCATCCAGTTGTGTCCCTCCACTATCCATTCGAGCATTCAACGAGGCAGTGGCTTTTCCCAAGGCTTTCGTCACTGACGCTAAACTTTCATTGACCTTCTCAAATTGGGTGGTCGTCGCGGCACCAGTCGAGTCCATTCGAGAAGACAAATCTTTCGTGGTCTGCAGAGCACGTTGTTCTTCTAATACAATGGATTTATCGATCCCCGTTAAAGCCTCTTTAAATCCCACGAGAGAACCTTGAAACTCTTCTAATTGAGATTTGATAGATTGATTTTGTTCGACAAATCGTTGATCAAGAGTGGTCGCTAACGCCGCGACTTGCGTTTCGCGGGCCTGGTCACGTTCCTGAATCAATTGCCGAATGCCATCTATCTCGACATTCATATCATCCAACCTACGATTGACTTGATCAATTCGGTATGCTTCCGTTTCGACATCTCCCTCAATCTTGGTGAGACTTTCTTCACGGAGACTTCGAAGCTCACTTTTCATTTGTGCCCGAGCTTTGGTCAATTCAGCCAGCTCCCTCCTCTGTTGGTCTAATATGCTCTGGGACTCTTTCTTGGTTTGGGCCACACTAGATTCTAATGCTTTTTTCTCCTGATCGAGTTTATCGATTCGTGAATCAAACTCCCTTTGAACACGGTCTAAATCAGCCTTTTGGGCCACACATGACGATAGACTCAACGCAACACCAAGAAGTGCTACGCCCGAAAAGACTCTCCAGAATTCCATGACTCTTTTCCTTCCTTGGCCCACTTCCCTATTCATCTTTCAGTCCAGGACATTTTCAATCCTGGACTGTTTTTCTCTTCACTCGACAACAAGGATTGCATCAAGAGCTATCATTGGGAAGTGTAGGATTCTTGTACCATTCCTATCCCTGCCCCCGATGAACCCTAGCCTTGGTTTTGATGGAATCACCCAAAGGCTTCGCCCATCCAGCGCAGACTTACAAAAACAAGATCGACCTACTCTGCTTCAGATTGAAGGGGTGACCAAGATGGTGAACTATGGTGGATCCCACCTTTGGTTAATTGTTCCAAACCTGTTCCATCACTATTAATCATGAAGATATGACTCATACCATTTCTTGTTGAACTAAACGCGACATGACGGCTATCAGGAGACCACGTTGGAGAATCATCCATCTCCTTTCTGGACCCCGTCGTTATTTTGACTCGAGTTTGTCCATCAGGAGAAATTCGACACAGGCGAAATCCTTCTCCAGGCACTTGACACACATAGGCCACCCACTCGCCATTAGGAGACCAGGCTGGAGCCGCATTGTAGTCACCTTCAAACGTGAGTCGTCGAACATTCGAACCATCAGCACTCATGATATACAATTGTGGTCGTCCCCCACGATCAGAGGTAAACACGATCTCCCGACCATTCGGGGACCAAGAGGGGGAAAGATCGGCACTTTTATGGAAAGTCAATTGCACGACATCTTGGGTCTCAACATTCATGGAATAAATTTCTGAATTGCCTTCCTTGGCTGAGGCATACGCCATGATCTTCCCATCTGGAGAAATGGCAGGAGTAATGTTTAATCCTTTGGGAGAAACGAGGGTCCGTTTTATCCCAGAAGATAAACCCAACTGAACAATTTCCTGATTATGTCGACGATAGGCCGTATACACGAGGTGTTGCTGATCTGGAGACCAAGCCGGCATGAGGCTCAGATACCCATCTGCCGTGACTCGTTGCGGACCAAACCCGTCATAATCCATTACAAATAATTCTCGACTTCCTCTATTTTCAGACACAAAGGCAATTTTAGTTTTGGCTATCCCCGCCTCACCGGTATAATGAGTCACGAGTTGATCCGCCCACCGGTGAACCATCAATCGCAACAACCGCATGGTGATTGGGCCACCCACATACCGCTTACCCGAGGTCACATCATCCCTTCCCGCATCATATCCACACACATCCATGATGAGCTCGGACCCTCTGCGCCCTACTCGTCCCCACGTGACGACCGCTGCTCCGCTCGATTGAAATTCGGCCAACCGTTCTGTGTGTTTACAATCAGCCTCTTTAAACCCTAGGTCTTCGGAAGGTATTTCAAGCACCGAAAAAATTTGCGTTCGTTCTAAGTCCGCTTTCAAAATATCAACAATTTGAGACCCAATGCGTGCGGTACTTCCTTGTGGAGGATTGCCATCCCCAAAACCTACCACCCACACCGGAATCTTTTGGAAATCTGCTCTGGTCGCTTCAAGAAACACATCCGCACCCTGGGAAGGGCCGATCCACACACCAGAAAAAAATACATACACCAACAGACTGACGCACAGGTGACGACGAAACCTCATGGCGTTTCCTTCCTCACAGTAAATTTAAATTGTAAGTCATAGTAAGCTTCTTTCATATCAGCCGGAAATGGCGGAAGTGGATCGGCCGCCAATACTGTCCGCTTGGCTTCAAGATCAAAAAAGGCTCGACCGGAAGATTGCTCGACTGTGATCCCTTGAACATGACCAGTTCGTTGAAGTCGAAATCCGATGATCACCTGAATAGGCTGTCCAGCATGAGCTTCCACCTGGAAAGCCAACCACTCTTTATCCACCTTTTGTTGCACTAACCCCCAGTAAGGGTTTCCCTCTTGGATCCCTCCGGTCACCCTCAGATCTGTGGATGCCCCCTGAGATTTTGTGGTGATAGTCTCAAGAAGGGACGGTCCTTGTTCTGGCGCTCGAACTTCAGGAACCATTAATTTAGCGATTTGCTGATTGAGCTGGGAAGGTTTTGCCTGTCTCTCCATAGGACTGGATGGAGGGGAGGATGATTTCAAGTTCGCCAAATCAGGGGCCTTAGGAGGCATAATAACATCCTTTAACACATTCTGGTTTTTAGGAGTTGGTAGAACAAGGGTTTCCTGAACCTGCTTTAAAACCACAGGTTTCCTCTTGGTGGTGTTGACATTCGGAACAACAACTTTGCTCAACACCTCTTTCAATGACTCAGTTAACGACTTGGCCGATCGGACAAAAGGTTTCCGTTTGGGGCCCACAGACACCTTCGGTTCCTGATGAATTGTCTCAGAACGCGAGGCTGGAACCACCACTGATTTCATCATTTCCTTTAAAGACTCCGCTACGCCTTTTTGGTTGGGAGAACGTGTTGATTCCACTCCTCTGGAAGACAGCTGTTTAGGTTCCTCCATAGTTGTAGTTCTTGAAGGAGAAGAAGGAATCTCAATGGATTGAACCATTTCCTGGAAAGATTTCGTGAGCTTGGGTTCCGTTGGAGTTGTTAATTCACTGGGTGACTGGTTCATACTTGGTTCAATGGCTGCTAAAAGAGGAGCTTCTGGAAGTTGAGGAGAGATCTTACGATTCTCCACTGCCGTGGGGGACTTCGCAATAGGGGTGGGGGTGAACGGAGAATCCCTCTGCATGTGTGGAGGTCGCTCTGGCGCATCGAAAGATTGGCCCTGGGGAAGCACTCGATTCACCGTCCGTTCTTGTGGCACGGCAATAGAACCCACAGCTCCGGCAAAGGTTTCTGATAATCTTTCCGAATTAGGTTGAAAGGGTGTTGATGGCGCCGGTGAAACAGGGGAAGGGAGACTCTCTTTCTCTATAGGGTGATTGATGGGGGGGGGAGACGGCACGGAACTCGTTTTTTGAGGAACAGCCACAGAACTCGAGGTCAGGTCAGACAGAGAGACTAATTCAACTTGATAAGCAGGCACATTCTCTTTGAGAGTCGGGGCTACCTGAATGGTCAACAGTAAAGAAAAAAATACTAGGTGGAGCAGGAAGGAACTTGCCAAGACTCGCTTAAATTGCCCCCCCTGAGGGGGGACTTCAGCCCATTGATGGGGAGAGATAAGACTCGCAGAATAACCTATAGCCATTATTCGAGTGCTTGCCTACGGTGTGGAAACGATTTCTTCTTCTATCTGAAATTCTCCAGGATTGGTCACCATTCCCAAGCGTTCAATTCCTACCCTTTTGATTTCATCCATAATCCTGACCACATGTCCATAGGGTACTGTTCGATCAGAACGAAGATAGAGCGAGATATTGGGATTGAGACTCTTGGCTTGAGCCAGTTTATTTCGCAGTTCAAGAATATTCACGGGATCCTTTCCCAAGAACAATGTACGATCACGTTCAATGGTCAGCACCAAACGTTCTTCTGGCTGGATCGTATTGGATTGGGAAGTGGGAAGATCAAGATCCAACCCCCGATGTAGCATGGGAGCGGTCACCATAAAAATGACTAACAGAACAAGAACGACATCCACCAGGGGAATGATATTAATTTCTGAAAGAAACCGACGATGTCGGGATTCAAAAATCACCGAATCGCCTCAACTTCATTGACAGCGCTAACTTCTTCAGTGATGTCATTGAGATATTCAATGCTAAACGCTTCCACGTGAAAAACGATTTTTCGAATTCGAGTTAAAAAATAATTATACCCGATCACCGCGGGTATTGCCGCAAACAACCCGGCTGCCGTGGCGACCAACGCTTCTGCTATACCCGGAGCCACCGCCCCGAGACTGGCCGTCCCCTGCACCCCAATTTCTTGAAAAGCATTGATGACACCGAGCACCGTTCCCAGCAAACCGATAAAAGGGGTAATATTGCCTGTTGTGGCAAGAAAGGGCAGATACGCTTCCAGAGAGGTCAAATGGTTTTGAATGGAAAATTGAACAACTTTCTCTAAGTACGAACGTTGTGGAATTCGCCCACGTCCCCCTGTCCCCAATTCTGACTTTTCAGAAAAGAGATCGTTCATGGGTTCAATCCGGTTTATCACACTTAAAAATACGGCCGCGCTAGGACTGCCAGAGAGATTGTTCGCCAATCCTCGAATTTTGCCATATTCGGATGGATGTCGCTCATAACCCCGTAAAAACTCTTTTTCTTCTTCATCTCCGGCCTTAAACGTCTTCCATTTCGACACGATAATCCCCCAAGAGAACACGGAAAAACAAAACAGTACAAAGAGGACGATTATCGAAATAGTCCCAAGAGACTGAAATAACCCTGACATACCATCAGTAAACATACTTAAATATTAATCCTCACAGTACATTAAATGTAATACTTACTCGGACTAAACCCCACAAAGCCTGATAAGGCAAAAGGAAAATCTCTCGTGAAAGGGAGGAAAGTCTTGAAATAAGAAGGTTGTGGCGGGGCCGACGGGATTTGAACCCGCGACCTCCAGATTGACAATCTGGCGTCCTAACCAGCTGAACGACGGCCCCACGCATACTCAAAGACCGTTTTGAACGATCTCACACTGTATTTAGAAAAAAAGGAGTCAAATTTTAAACTAATAGAACATACTCCCCTAAACATTGGATTTTTCTAATCACTATCGTAAATGGTAGGCGGAACAGGGCTTGAACCTGCGACCTCTGCCTTGTAAGGGCAGCGCTCTCCCGGCTGAGCTATCCGCCCGCCTTTCTTATGACCAGATTTGGATTATTTCTTTAATTATATCAGGCACGTAGGGGTTGTCAACCATTCTACCCTAGCCAATAGGATTGTATGAACTCCCTGAAAGATGCTATGTGAATAAGCATTCCACAATCTTAAAGATAGGGTCCCCAACATCCAACAAAGTCTTTACAAAGCCCACAGGAATTACAAAAGTTCCTCCTCCAATTCTCTGGTGTCTGTGTAATAGAATTGGGGAAATAACGATCACAACCCAAGAAACAGCTTCAATTGACAAGGTGCTTAGAGCTGGGTATAAGGCCCTGGGCAAATACATGCATCACATGCAGGTGACAATGGTATGGGATTTAAAATAAAAGATTACACCAAGGCTACTCCCCTCAATGAAGAACAATTGTTATCTCGAGCTGATCAATTTTGGGTATTTGCCGAACAGCACCGGGGAGCTTTTCTAGGATCCCTCCTGCTTTTGATCGTTGCAGGCGTTGGACTAGGCTACCTTCTTTGGCATGGACATTCACAAGAAGCCAAAGCCTGGAATCTTCAGCAGGAAGCCAATCGACTCTACATTGATCGCCCCCTGGATGAACCAGAAAAAACTCAAGAACATATTCAAGGAGCCATTTCCTTATATGAACAAATCCTTCTTGAATATTCCAACACCCCCACTGCTGAGTTTGCCTTCTACTTTATTGGAAATGCTCATACCGATCAGAAAAACTATCAAAAGGCCATTGAGGCTTATCAACAACACATTACTCAATACTCGCACAATAAGATCTTACTGGGACTGGTGTATCAGCGCATGGGGTATGCCTATTTGTTACTGGGAGATCGGGATAATGGGAAAAAGGCCTTTACCCAAGTGCTTCAACAACCTGAAGCCCTCAATAAGGATCAAGTCCTTTTTGAATTCGGAAAACTAGAAGAAGAGGAGGAACACAAAGACAAAGCCCTTGCGTACTATAAAGAATTGATTCACCAACACCCTTACTCTCCCCTGAGTGGAGAAACGTCCATACGAATCAAGTCGCTTGAACCTCCTCAAGCAGAGAAAACCTCTACGAACGAAACAGAGGCGTCTCCAGCAGAGGAATCCCCTGAATTGACCGAGGAAAAATAAACATTCTTGGAGGGAGGAAAAGGCAGGAAAAAACTATCGGCTTACCATCAGCATACGCCCTGCACGAATAACACTCGCTGTCAGATTATTCAAATCTTTCAAATCTGTCACTGTCACACGAAACCTCTGAGCAATACTCCAAAGACTATCTCCATTCCTCACACGATACCACTTAGAATCTTTAGAGGATTGGGCCGAGGATTGGGTTTGTTCGCTCACCCGCAACTTCCCCCCTACTCGAATAAGATTTCCCGAAAGATTATTCAGACGCTTTAACTGGGTGACACTCATTCCAAATTTTTTGGCAAGGAGTGACAAATTATCTCCTCCCTGAATGCGATACCATTGGGTATTCGTGATAGGTGCAAACTCTGCACTCACTCGTAATCGCATACCCACTCGAATGAGATTTCCAGAGAGGTTATTGAGACGTTTTAACTTTCCAACCCCCATCCTGAATCTCCTGGCAATGACAGATAAGCTATCTCCCCTTCGGACTCGATACCATTCCTGGCCCATGGGCTCCGGTTGATTCCACGGTTGGATTTGATCCTGAACTCGAACCACGTGTGTCTCCATCCCGTAAGGAACCTTTAAATAATATCCCTTCTTTAATTGAGGAATAATACTTCGCCGCAACTCTGGGTTTAAACGCCGGAGATCCTCAAACGTGATTCCCGTTTTCTCCGCCACACCGCGAAGATGGACTTTTTTGTTGAACAGGACCTCGTTATATTCATGTACATCCCCTCCCCCTGAGGTAAAACCAAAGAGGGTTGGATTTGAGGCAATGATGGTTGCTGCCATAAACTTTGGAACATAATTTTTGGTTTCTCTCCGAATATAACGCGTTTTCCGAATTTTCCAATAATCTCTAGATCCAGAGCGTTTAATCGCTCGAGAAATTTTTCCGGACCCCGCGTTATAGGCTGCCAAAGCCAATGGCCATGAACCAAAACGATCATACAGATCACGCAAATGGCGAGCAGCCGCTACGGTCGACTTGATAGGATCTCGGCGTTCATCAATATACCAACTCACATTCAGACCATATAAACGCCCTGTGGCCTTCATAAATTGCCATGGCCCTGCCGCTCGCGCACGAGAATAAGCTCGGGGATTAAATCCACTTTCGACTAGAGAAAGATAAATGAGTTCTTGAGGCAGGCCAAATTCTTGGAAAATTTGCTCAACTGCTGGTTTGTATCGATAAAACCTGATGAGCCATTCCTGAAACCGGTCCGGTATCACAGTCTGAAAATATCGAAGGCTCTGTTCCACTGCCGGATGCAGGATAAGATCAATTTGTCCGTATTGAGATTCCTTGGGTCCCTCTACGTTTGGAGACTGCTGAACATCAACAAACAACTTTTCATATCGCCACGATGGGACAACAGCAGAAACACTATTCTCCTCCGGAAGAGCCCTGTGATTTTCCCATAACGACAGGGGAGGGGAAAAAGAAGCAAGTTGAACCATCCCTCTATTCCAAAAGGACGGATAGGGAAAAGGCAACACAACAACACCCGCAGAACTGGGTTGAGGAGGAATAGAACTAGTTGATTCACGCGTCGCGTTCAGGTCTCCCTGAAAGGCAGAGGAATCCTGACCATCGGGAGACATCGGAATGGTTGAATGTTGTAAATCCGAATCCGATTCCCCTTTTGGAGAGGGTGGGAAAAATGAAAGGGAAGGTAGCTCCGATGAAACCAACGTCTCACCGGACGCATGAGGAACAGGCTCAATAGAATTGGGTACGGGTGACCCCAGTGCCAGAGAGAGGAAGGCTTCCCCACCTAACAAAACCCCACACAAAAGAAGGACGACTCTGCTAATTGGCAGATTATCGGAATTCATTTCTAAGTGCCTCATTTTCTTAATTTTTTCGGTCAACAGCCCTCTAACTTTAGAGACTAACGGGCCTTCCAATCTATGTCAAGAATCAAAATCCTGTATTTGGGAATAAAACCTAATTCGGCATAAGTGAATAGAGAAATGAGATTTGGGCCTTTCTTTTTAGAAACGCGTACCAAAATAATACAACAAACAACTACCCAACACTCTTCACAATAAGATTTCGATAGTGAACCACCAACTTACAGGGGTCACTCAATCTAAAAACATTCCTTCACACACCTACAAATATACCATTCATCAAAAAATGCGGAGGAAACAACGTCCAGATGTAACACAATGTGATTTTGACAAAGAATTCTTGATCTATTCTCTTACTTGCCAAGTCCCCGGGTTCTTAATTTCTAAAAAAAGCAAAGAAGCTATTCCCTAGATCCAATACACTATTTACGTATATTTTGCTAATCATAAAGCCCGTAAAGTAAATGAACCTTTCATCTCGAAGAACAACAATACTCAATAAGTAAGTATATTCACGTCATATTTTATACTTATATAGTTTTTATAATTTCTTTAATACTTAGGGGCACAATTTGGATGAGGCACACAACATATTCATTTCATTAAACTTTACATATTCCCTTCTTCTTTCCTTCCCCATTAATTACGTATAATTACGATTACAACTTAATTTTTAATGTTTATTTTCAATGACTTGCAAGAAAAGTACGTCAAACGTCCTATTCTCACTTTGGGGCCACATGCTACAATACGATAAGCTAAATCCAGAGAAAAATTTCCTTCATTTGAGCCATCACACTCCATGCGATTTTCATGAAATTGGAAACCCGATGAATCAAGATCTCACCATCGCCACTCTCCCCGTTCTTCCCTCGAAGGGTACCGTGGTGTTCCCAAATACAATAATCCCCCTCACCTTTGCGTCACATTCATCCAAAGCTGCCCTTATGGCCGCGATGAATACACAAGAAAAATCTCTACTCATTTCTGCTCAACGGGATTCTCTCATTGGGACCACCAATCTGAAAGATCTTTCTCCCGTTGGAACCAAAACCATTATAAAACACATGAATTCCACCCCGGAAGGAGGCCTTCAAGTCTGGGTGCAAGGAATTGAACGGATGATGTTATTGGATCTGGAACAAACAGAGCCCTATTTCCTCGCTCGGTTTCAACAGATCCCCCTTCAAATCGAATCTGGCCCAGAGGTGGAGGCGTTACATCGAGCGTTAGTCGACCTGAGTCTTAGAATTTCCACAATTTTACCATCCGATCAAATTCCCGAGGGCCTCGGGGCCCTTCAAGAGACTCAAGACCCCTTAACCATGACGTATAAACTGACATCCCTTCTCAATCTGAATGTGGAAGGATTACAAGCACTGCTGGAAGTCCCCACACAATTAGACTTTATGAAAAAAGTCTATGCCGCTTTATCACATGAGTTCCAAGTCCAAACACTCCAAAAGGAAATTGAATGTCATACCCGTGAAAAAATCGGAAAATTTCAACGAGAGTTCTTCCTCAGACAACAACTTCAAGAAATTCGGAACGAGTTAGGAGAAATTGTTGAAGAACCATCAAACACTTTTGTCCACATCCTCCAGGAACGCTTAGAGAAAGCCACCTTTCCCGAGGACATCAAACAAGAAACTCTGAGGGATGCCGAGCGATTGGCTCAACTCCCACCGATCTCACCTGAACATCAGGTGTTGCGAGGATATCTTGAATTTGTACTCGAACTGCCTTGGGATAGTCTTCACACCACAAACCTTGAGATCGCTCACGTGCGAAAAATTCTCGACCAAGATCATTACGGGCTCCACGAGGTCAAAGAACGAATATTAGAATACCTCGCCGTCATGAAGATGAATCCAAAATCCAAGGCTCCCATTCTATGTTTTGTCGGTCCCCCTGGGGTTGGGAAAACGAGTATTGGGCAATCCATTGCCCGTGCACTTGGACGGCCATTTGAAAAAATGAGCCTCGGAGGTCTCCATGATGAGGCTATGCTCCGGGGACACCGACGCACCTATGTTGGAGCCATGCCAGGGCGCATTCTTCAGGCCCTTCGCCGGGCGGGTTCAAGAAATCCCATTATCATGCTGGATGAAATCGATAAGGTCGGAGAGGATTTTCGAGGAGATCCCAGTTCTGCTCTTCTTGAAATATTAGATCCAGCCCAGAATCATGCATTCCGGGATAACTATTTGGATATGCCCTTTGACCTTTCAAAAGTCATGTTCATTCTGACCGCCAATACCATGGATACCATACCCGCCCCATTACTAGACCGGATTGAAATCATTCAGATGGCAGGGTACAGCCTCAAAGAAAAACTAGAAATTGCGACACGATACTTGTGGCCTTCACAAATCGCCGAGGCTGGACTCTCCGAGACCGACATCCGCCTGGAGAAGGGTACTCTTCATCATATGATTACCAGCTTTACCCGAGAAGCTGGAGTCCGACAACTTGATCAATTGTGTAGCCGACTTACCAGAAAAACGGCCTTATGCCTCACCGAACACACTAACCACGAAACAGATTTGCCTATCGGCATTCGCCCTGAGACTCTTATTCAATGGTTAGGGACGGAATCATATATTCCAGAAGAACAACGGAAAACACTGTCGATTGGGGTGGCCACAGGCCTAGCTTGGACCGAAACGGGAGGCGACCTTCTTTATGTGGAGTCCACGCTTCTCCCTGGGGGAAGCGATTTGATGCTGACCGGCCAACTTGGAGAAGTCATGCAAGAATCAGCACAAACCGCAAGAAGTTTTTTATGGTCACGGGCAGAACACATGGGATTACCCAAATCACTGTTTAAGAAAAACGGCATCCATATTCACATTCCCGAAGGAGCAACGCCCAAAGATGGCCCATCAGCGGGAGTCACCATGGTGATTTCATTAGCCTCTACCTTATTGGGGATTAAAGTACGATCCGATACTGCCATGACCGGTGAAATCAGTCTGAGCGGGACCATGCTATCCGTGGGAGGGATCAAAGAAAAGATATTGGCGGCTCATCGTGCCGGCCTTACTCGAATCATCCTCCCCCGAGCCAATGAAAAAGACCTGCTAGAGATTCCAGAAGAAGTCCGCCACAACCTCACGTTTATTCTCACTGATTCGTTGGATGAGGTATTAGCCCATTCCTTTGTGACTCCACCTCACCACACACCAAATTCGCGTTCTGAGGAATTCACCAATAAAGAAACTGCCCAACCGTCTTCACAATAACCTCCCCCCTTCAACCTAGAAACAGCAGTTGGATCACAAAAGTCTGCACAAGTTCTTCATGCACCTAGAGAATTGGAAAAAGCTCTCATCCTCCAGAAGGTGACCACAAGTTTTTAAAATTCCCTATGTACCTAAATCCCTTGCACAGCTTTTTCGCGCCTCACTGCCGTGTCTAGGTTCAAACCTTTGAGAACAATAGGAAAATGTTTGAGGGGCGAATAGCGATTAATAAG
>CAZKRH010000332.1:0-16093 GCA_964555115.1 uncultured Nitrospiraceae bacterium
TCTTCAACCTTGACCAGTAATTCTCGTTGTTCCAATTCATCCACGACCAGGGCTCTGGCTTTGGCTGTGGGAAGGTTTTGGATGTTTTGGAGAATGGAATCTTCAACCTGCGCAGCTTCTAAGCCCTTAGGGTCGAGCTGGGCATGGTGGTCGAAAATTTTGAGATGTGGGAGATTGTGCCGTTGTCCCGCTTCAAAGTCATTGAAATCATGAGCAGGTGTAATTTTGACCGCACCGGTTCCAAATTCTTTGTCAACCAGGATGGCATCGCCAATAATTAGGATAGTTCGGGTGGTGAGGGGGAGAGCGATCCGTTTCCCAATAAATTGATTGTAACGAGGGTCTTCAGGATGGACAGCAACGGCCGTATCGCCAAACATGGTCTCGGGCCTCGTCGTCGCAATCGTTAAAAACACCTGAGGGTCATCAACCAGATGGTATTGAATCGAATAGAGTTTTCCTGAACTGTCCTCATGTTCCACTTCAATATCGGAAAGGGCAGTCAGGCATCGTGGACACCAATTGATAAGCCGTTCCCCACGGTAAATAAGGCCGTCCTCAAACAAACGAACGAAAACTTCAAGGACAGCTTTAGATAATCCCTCATCCATGGTGAACCGGAGGCGATCCCAATCACAGGAGGCTCCCAGCTTTTTGAGCTGACCAATAATGGTATTCCCGGATTGCTGTTTCCAATCCCACACTCGTTGGATAAAGGCTTCTCGTCCAATGGCTTCTTTAGAAGTCTGTTCCTGTACAAGTTGGCGCTCCACCACGTTTTGAGTCGCAATGCCAGCATGGTCAGTTCCCGGAACCCAAAGGGTTGGATGTCCGCGCATCCGGTGCCAGCGAATGAGGATGTCCTGGATAGTCGTATTGAGCGCATGCCCAATATGAAGGGACCCCGTGACATTTGGCGGGGGAATGACGATAGTGTATGGGGCCAGGGTGGAATCATGCTGGGGCTGAAAAAATTTGTGGTCAAGCCAAAATTGTCCCCAGCGAACCTCTACTTCAGCGGGTTCATAGATTTTTTCTAATTGTGTCACAGCCATAAGAAATGCCATTTGTAAAAATTGGGGTCGGATCTTAACATGCAAGATACCCCCTCGCAATAACTATGTTCTTGTATTATAAAAGAAAAATGTGCTAAAAACTGGCTCTGGAATCCAAGGTTGAGACCCATGGGTTTTCTTATCCTTTAACGGAGCGGGGATTTTAAGAAAGGAAGTTCTATGCCAAGAGGACGTGAAAAAGATCGAGAATTGAGAAGAAAACACAGAAGGAACCAAGAAAGGCTTAAAGCGTTAGAGCAAGCCAGACGACAAAATAAATCTAAAAAATAATACTGCTTTCCACTGTATTTTTTACTCGTTCACTTCCAAAAATTCCTTCCTCATTTCTTCATTGAAGCGTGGTAATTTTGGGTAGCCCTGTCATTCTTTTTGTCTAGTGCCAGCTTTCCCTTTGTATTAATGGGAATCGAAGACTCCAAAAGTTACAGCGACTATGGTAACTTTTCGTTATGAATTTACGTATCAGGGGAATGTTGGAAAAAGCCGCCAGCGGCGTTCTCGCCCTTTTGCCTAACCTTCGGGCTCGCAGACTTGGCGCTTTGCGCCGCTCGCGCTCACGTACTGAGAGTACGCTCCGCGCGTCAAAAGGGCTGCGGCCTTGCTGGATGGACTTTTTTGAACATTCCCTCTCACTGATGGTGGTCGCCTTCCCTGGCGCATTTATGAGATCTGGGCATGCAATATTCAACAGGCCCATCAGATTAACTTTTACCGATTATGTAGAATGGGAAAATGACTAAACAGGTCATATTTTTTGATGCCGCGGGAACGTTGTTTCATGTCAAAGGTTCTGTCGGTAATATCTATTTACAGTATGCTGAGAGATATGGGGTGCCAAACACTCCTGAAAACCTCGAGAAGGTGAATAAAGCCTTTTCTGAATCGTTTAAGGCAGCGCCTCCCCCCCTTTTTGCCGTAGAACACCCTGAGAAATTAAAACAATGTGAAAGGTTGTGGTGGTTTGATATCGTCCATGGGGTGTTTTACCGAACAGGGATGATCGAGAAATTTGATGACTATTTTGAAGAAGTGTTTGAAGTCTTTGGAACCGCAGAACCTTGGGAAGTGTATCCAGAAGTGTTTCAGGCCTTAGATTCATTACGAAAGCAGGGATTGGAGCTCGGGGTCATTTCTAATTTTGATACTCGGTTTTATCAAATCTTTAGGGCACTTGGCTTAGAGGGATATTTTGATTCCATCACGATTTCCAGTATAGCTAGATCAGTCAAACCGACAGGAGATATTTTTCACTATGCCTTAACTCAACATGTTGCCGACCCTCAGGATGCGGTTCATGTAGGGGATAGTATTCGGGAGGATGTGGAAGGGGCAGAGAGAGCGGGTATAACCGGAATTTGGGTGAATCGGGAGAGGGAAGCCCTCCCAAATGGCGCTGTGCATCCTCAGAGGGAAGTTCAAAATTTAGAGGAGGTGGGAGGTCTATTAGACAAGCTTTGAGTATCCCCAAGAATGGTTTCTGTTTATTCAAAATGCAAAAAACTCTTCTTCGCTATTTATCGTATTCTCAACATGACCAAAATTTATAATAATCCCCTGATGTTTCCTCTCTTAATCTTGACTTCCCAAATTGCCAGTTGTTAGACTTCATTCCCTAAGTATATAATTTTATTATAAAATTTTTGTCGTAAGAAAACACCAATAAGTCTAAGAATTCGTGATGCTATCATTGAAAGTTAAAGTGATTCTTGAAATATATGGGGGACAATTATGAAGGTTTGGGATTTCATCGATGATCCGAGCATTGTGTTACGCAATCATTTGCTTTTTGCCGATGCTGGAGAAGAAGACTGGAGCGATATTGAATCTGATGAAGATAAGTTGCCGGCTGCTCCCACAGGAGTCAAGGTGGTGCCTGGCAATGGGTTCATTACAGTGTCTTGGGATCCCGTTCCGGATGCCATGTATTACAATCTCTATTTTCTCACCACAAAGGGTGTGGTGATCAAGCCGTGTGACTTAGCTCGTCCCATTGCCAGCAAAGATGACTTTAATCCTGTGATAGGGGTGACTAAAGAAAAAGGAAATTGTATCGAAGGGTCTTCGAGTCCTTATGTTCATAATGATTTGGCCAATGGTACCTGTTATCACTATGTGGTGACCGTGGTGACCAGTGATGGGGAAAGCCCGGAATCAGACGAATGTATGTCCATGCCTTCTCCGTATCTCCCGGTTTTGCAATTTGGGACAGAAGGGGTTGATGACGGAGAATTCAAAGCTCCCACAGGGATCACCCTAGATAGTGAAGGCAATATCTATGTGGCTGACACTGATAACCATTCCATACAAAAGTTCGATAAAGGTGGAAATTTTATTTCCCGTTGGGGAGATGAGCCTGATTCCCTCGATGGATCGTTTTATTATCCAAGAGGTCTGACGACATCACCTGAGGGAGATGTCTATGTGGCAGATAGTGGCAATAACCGTCTGCAAAAATTTGATTCTGATGGGAACTTTATGAATGCGTGGGGAAAATTCGGTTTTGCTTGGCGTGGAGCGGAGGCCGGAAAATTTGATGTGCCCTGGGGCGTGACGACGGATAAAGATGGGAATTTATATGTGTCTGATACGAGTAATGCTCGAATTCAGAAGTTTCAAGCTGACGGAACTCCCCTCATCAAATGGGGGAAGGATGGAAGTTTTGATGGGGCCTTCTTTTATCCCCGTGGGATCGCTGTGGATTTTGTCGGTAATGTGTATGTAGCCGATGAAGGGAATAACCGAATTCAAAAATTTGATCAACGAGGAAATTTCCTTGCCAAATGGGGAAAAGCGGGGAATGGCCCTGGGCAATTTAAAAACCCCTGGGGTGTGGCCTGTGATGCGTTAGGGGATCTGTATGTCGTTGATAGCGCAAACCACCGGATTCAAAAATTTGATTCAAACGGGACCTATCTCTGTTCGTGGGGAAATCGAGGGCTTACTGAGGCCCAAGTGAATTACCCTACCGGGATTGCCGTAGATAAAGAAGGGAATGTCTTTGTGGTGGATAGTGGCAACAATCGTGTATTGAAATTTGTTCCTACCCAAGAAGAGATCAACCGAGGGATCGAAAAACAACAACAACTGGCTAACGCGCAAGTGGGCGAAGGATTAGTGGCTGTGAATATCGTGGTCAAGCCAGGGGATACGGAAGCCATTGTCAGTTGGTTAGATGTGCAGGGAGCTGAATCCTACAATCTCTATTTCTCAACCGATCCTGAGATGACCATTCAATCAGCCACTAAAATAGAAGGTGTCACCAGTCCGTATACTCAAACCGGCTTAACGAATGATTCGTCCTACTATTATGCTCTGACCTGTGTGGATGCGGAAGACAAAGAAGGGCCCTTTTCGGCCGTGAAAAATGTCATCCCTTTATTAATCGATCTGGCGGCACCACAAAATCCTGATTTGGTCTTAAATCATGGGGCGTATATGACCAATTCCTTGGATGTGGTGACGACCATTTCTGCGAAAGATTTAGATACAGGAGTGGTCGGGTATTTTATTTCGGAAAATCCCATGACGCCGAGTGCCACCCTTCCTGGGTGGATTGAAGTGGAACCGGAGCATCAGTTTGCTGCCACGATTCCTTTTACCCTGTCCCCAGGCGATGGAACAAAAACGGTGTATGTCTGGTTTAAGGACATGGGCAATAATATGTCGGTGCCAGCAAGTGCAACGATTCTTCTCAATACTTCTGGATATGTGTGCACCGGTACTTGGGGGAAGCCTGGTCGGGGGGCTTCGCTCCTCCATGGAGGAGAATTTATGGCCCCTCTCTATGGCGTGACTATAGACCGCCAAGGGTGCGTCTTTGTGGTAGATAATGGCAACAATCGTGTCCAAAAAATGGAAAATAATGGAAATTTTATTCTTCTCTGGGGAAATTTCGGGCAGGCTAATGGGAATTTCAACAATCCTACGGGTTTAGCCTGTGATGGGAAGGGTGATGTGTATGTGTGTGAT
This sequence comes from uncultured Nitrospiraceae bacterium, assembly GCA_964555115.1. Lineage (GTDB taxonomy): Bacteria > Nitrospirota > Nitrospiria > Nitrospirales > UBA8639 > CAZKRH01. The sequence continues at coordinate 5,046 of CAZKRH010000332.1, forward strand.
ACCAATAATCACCGGATCCAAAAGTTTGATGGTAAACTCGGCCATTACTTGAAGAAATTTGGGAGTCGGGGAAATGGTGAAGGCCAGTTTAATGCTCCCTGGGGCATTGCTGTGGATCGTGTGCGTGGGTATATCTACGTAGTCGATAGTGCCAACTTCCGCGTCCAAAAGTTTGATGAAGATGGTGAATTTATCATGCAGTGGGGTAGTTTTGGGAATACTGATGGCCAATTCTACTTTGCCCGAGGTGTGGCAGTGGATCAGGCTGATGGCTCGGTCTATGTGGTTGATATGGGTAATCATCGGGTTCAAAAATTTGATACCAGTACCAATGTGTTGCCCCAGTTGATTGCCAAGTGGGGAGGAGGGATTGGAGCGGGTCATGCCAGTAGCCCCCAAGCGCAGGAACCTGGACAATTCCGATCACCCTGGGGCATTGCGGTAGATGGGCAAGGTGATGTGTTTGTGACCGATACAGCAAATCAACGAATTCAAAAGTTTGATCGAGATGGCAATTTCATTACCCAATGGGGTGGATTTGGAAACAGCCAGGGCCATTTCAATTTTCCATATGGGATTGGCATAGATGCCAAAGGCTGTGTATTTGCGGTAGATAGTGGAAATATGCGGGTTCAACATTTTATGCCGGCTGAAGAAGCTGTAGATATCTTGAAAGAAGAAGAGGAAATCTTGGCCCTACCAGAAGGGGGCCAATAATCCTCAGACGAGATGGGAGCCAATTTCGGGTTGATAGTGTGTGCAGTGATTATTCTCGATGGGCCCTTGGCCCATCGGATTCTTTTCACAAATGCTATTGCTAATCTCGGTTAGGTGTTTTATAAAGAATTTTACAGAGGCCATCTATACCAAGATATAGAATGGTGTCTGTCACATGTGTATGAAGTGAAGCGGTATCCCCCGGTGTGTATGGCATAGGAATCAGCCAAGCCATATGAAGTCGTAGTCTTTCCTTCTTTCCAGTCAGACTGTCGTTTCTACTCATTGTATGTTTGATCAAACCAGAATTGGTCTCACCTTTGATGATGTGGTCCTCGTTCCGGCCAAGTCTGAAGTCATGCCCAGTGATGTTGATACTCAGACCTTGGTGACCCGCCATATCAAAATTAACATTCCTATTATCAGTGCTGCCATGGATACAGTGACCGAAGGCCGGTTAGCGATTGCTATTGCTCGCGAAGGGGGAATAGGAATCCTGCATCGGGCGTTATCACCAGAGGCTCAGGCCAAAGAAGTGGATAAGGTGAAGAAGTCTGAGAGCGGGATGATTTTGGATCCCATCACGATTTCCCCTGAAGAAACGATTCGAGATGCCCTGAATATTATGGGGACCTACCGAATTTCCGGTGTGCCTGTCACGAAAGGCAAAAAGTTGGTTGGCATTCTGACCAATCGGGATTTACGGTTTGAAGACCGTATGGATATGAAGGTATCTCAGGTGATGACGCGGGGGAATCTGATCACTGTTCCGGAAGGCACGAGTTTAACCAAGGCACGAGAAATTTTGCATGAACACCGAATTGAAAAACTGCCGGTCGTGAATGAAGACTATGAATTAAAAGGGCTGATCACGATTAAAGATATTCAAAAGCAGATTAAATACCCTATAGCCTGTAAAGATGAGCATGGACGGTTACGGGTTGGGGCCGCGGTTGGTGTGGGAGTTGATGTCGAAGAACGCGTGGAACGGTTGATAAAGGCTGGTGTAGATGTTCTGGTTGTGGATACCGCGCATGGCCATTCCCAAGGTGTGATTGATACAGTCAAATATATTAAGAATGCCTATCCTGCTCATGATGTGATTGCGGGAAATATTGCCACTGCCGAGGCCGCTAAGGATTTGGTTGAAAGTGGAGTTGATGCCGTCAAAGTCGGAGTAGGGCCAGGATCCATTTGCACGACACGTGTGGTCTCGGGGGCCGGTGTGCCGCAACTGACTGCAGTGTCAGACTGTGCAGAAGCCCTCAAAGGTACTGGTATACCCGTGATAGCGGATGGAGGCATAAAGTATTCTGGGGATATTAGTAAAGCCTTAGCGGTTGGGGCATCAGCAGTCATGATTGGCTCCCTCTTAGCTGGAACGGAAGAATCTCCTGGCGAAACGGTGTTGTACCAAGGGAGAACCTATAAAGAGTATCGAGGAATGGGTTCATTGGGAGCCTTAGAACGTGGTGGCAAAGATCGCTATAAACAAGAGGGGCAGTCTGGTGCGAAATTAGTCCCAGAAGGAATTGAGGCACGAGTACCCTATAAAGGGCTGCTGGCTGGGCTTATCTACCAACTGGTGGGTGGGATTAAAGCCGGAATGGGGTATTGCGGGTGCCGAACGGTGAAAGAATTGCAGGAAAAAGCCAAATTTATCCGATTGACCCAAGCTGGATTCCGAGAAGGTCATGTGCATGATGTGGTGATTACCAAGGAGGCTCCAAACTATCGAGCTGATGTGGATTAAACAAATGAGGAATTCCCCATTCCACACCTTGTGAGTCAAAGCATTCCTCCCTCATCCACCCGAAACTTGAACCGTCATCCATCCAACAGTATCCTCTCATTTATTCTATGACACGACCCCATCCCTGTGTGGGGCTCTATTTGATGAGAAGCAGAATGTCCACCTCGGATTACACACCGTGAAGGAAACACATGGAGTCGACTGATGAACATATTGTGATCGTAGACTTTGGGTCACAATATACCCAACTCATAGCCCGTCGTATTCGTGAGCTTCAGGTTCATGCGATTATTCTTCCTGCCTCAGCTCCACTGGTCGATATTCAATCTTACAATCCCAAAGGGCTTATTTTCTCTGGGGGTCCTTCAAGTGTGACAGAAATGGATGCCCCGCAATGGTGTGAAACTCTCTTGCAACAAGGCATTCCCATTTTAGGAATTTGTTATGGTATGCAAGTTGTGGCTCAAACCTTAGGCGGGTCTGTCGCCAAAGCTGATCGTCGAGAGTTTGGACGAGCGGAATTGGTGGTCCATGATGATGCCGATTTATTCCAAGGCTTGAAAGCAGCATCTCCCTTTCCTGTGTGGATGTCTCATGGGGATAAAATTCATGCCATGCCCAAGGGGTTTTCCATGATGGCCAATACCGAGAATTCCCCGATTGCGGCCATGAAGATGGTTGAATCCCACCAGAAAATTTATTGCCTCCAATTTCATCCAGAGGTGGTGCATACCACCCATGGCACCAAGATTTTAGAAAACTTCGTGAAGCATATTTGTCACTGCCAAGCGACCTGGACCATGGGATCATTCATCACACGAACGATTCAGGACATTCGAGAGCAAGTTGGGGATCAACAGGTAATTTGTGGACTCAGTGGGGGGGTGGATTCGACGGTCGCCGCTGTTCTGACCCATCAAGCAATTGGGAATCAGTTGACGTGTGTGTTTATCGATAACGGGCTTATGAGAAAAGATGAAGCGAGAAAGCTCGAAAAAATATTTGGGGCGTATCACGACTTTCACTTCAAGGTGTTGGATTACTCTGAATTATTCCTGAAACGGTTAGCCAATATGGTGGATCCTGAACGAAAACGGAAAACGATTGGACGCCTATTTATTCAAGCCTTTGAAGCGGAAGCCAAAAAAATTGGGGATGTCGGATTTCTCGTGCAGGGAACGCTCTATCCAGATGTGATCGAAAGTGTCAGTTTTAAGGGGCCATCGGCGACCATCAAAACCCATCATAATGTTGGTGGGCTGCCAGCTCGGATGAAACTGCAGCTGATTGAACCGTTGCGAGAATTGTTTAAAGATGAAGTGAGAGTGGTGGGTGAGGAACTTGGGTTGCCAGCCGAAATGGTCTATCGACAACCCTTTCCTGGCCCGGGTTTGGCCATTCGCATTCTGGGTTCCGTGACCCCTGAGCGATTACGGATTCTGAGGGAAGCTGATGATATCGTGGGTCAGGAAATTAAAAATTTTGGCTTGTACCGAGAATTGTGGCAAGCGTTTGCAGTATTGTTACCGATACGGTCTGTTGGAGTGATGGGAGACCAACGGACGTATGAACATGTGTTAGCGATCCGTGCGGTCACCAGCGTTGATGCCATGACCGCAGATTGGGCAAAATTACCCTATGAATTGTTAGATATGTTGTCCAATCGGTTGATTAACGAGGTGAAGGGCATCAATCGAGTTGTGTATGATGTTAGTTCCAAACCCCCGGCCACGATCGAATGGGAATAGTGGGCTGTTGAAAAAGGCCGTCAGCGGCGTATCTCAGAGTTAGTCGCTCGTTGCTCGTTACTAGTCGCAAGTATGTTAGGGTCTTGAACGCCCACTTTTCCCCTAGCAACTAGAGACTAGCGACAAGTCACGTGTTTTCTATAAAGACGGTCTTGTCCGCGGACGGGACGTCTTGTCGTACAGGGGCTGTGCGGCAGAGAAGCAGTCTTATTGAACAGCCTCTTAATAGGATATTGTTAGGTATGAAGGTCAGAATACAAAAAGTAATTGCTGCCAGTGGAATAACGTCACGACGAAAAGCGGAAGAACTCATCCAACGGGGAAAAGTGACGTTGAATGGAAAAGTAGTGTGGGAGATGGGAACGTGCGTGGATCCTCAGAAGGATCACATTAAAGTCAATGGGGAGCACATCAAACCAGCCGTGCCTGAAGTCTTTATCATATTACACAAACCGGCTGGGGTGGTCACTAGCACGACAGATCCCCTGAGTCGGCCGACTATAATGAATCTCATCGAACAAATCAGCGTTCGGGTGTTTCCGGTTGGACGCTTAGATTTTGATAGTGAGGGCCTATTGTTGCTCACCAATAATGGTGACATCGCTCAGGCCTGTCTGCATCCAAAATTTCATGTTCCGAAAACCTATTTAGTGAAAGTGTCCGGGGTATTAAATCCAGAGGAAATCCAACAGCTAGAAGAAGGTGTGCGATTGGATGATGGGCTGACGCAGCCAGCCTTTGTCAAAAAATCTGGGAAAGCGCGAGTCAATTCATGGATTGAAATAACGATTCATGAAGGTCGTACGCATCAAGTGAAACGTATGCTGGAAGCGATTGGTCATCGTGTGCTCCGGTTAAGGCGGATTCGGTTTGGTCCTTTACAATTGGGAGACCTGGGCTTGGGGTCGTATCGGTACCTCACAGATGGAGAAGCCAATGCACTTCGTGCCATCCTGACGAAACCAAGTTCGTTGGCTCAACAACCATTGAATGTTTCACACGCACGGTTGGATTCCCGACGTCAGAAGCCGGGGATGAATACTCGTGGGTGGGCAAAGCCGTCTCCAGTGACAAAAGTGAAACCCAAAACTCCCAGGCGTGGGAAACGAATCGAATCCAGAGTAGGAACCGAGTTGCCGTCTCAATCAAAAAATCTGAGTCAACGGAAAGTGGTAGGAAGAGGAGTGGTTGATCCAAGGACCCAGTCCAATGTGCGGGGAAGGAACGCCCCAAAAACAGGAGTAGGGAAACAGACTAGGTCGGCCGTCAGTAAAAACTCACCCAAGAGTCGCGCGGGATTCAATATGCCTCGACAGCAAAGTGAGTCCTTCAGCAGGCCGTCCCGATCAAAAAACGGGGTCGGCAAGCAGGTGGGTGGAAAGAGGCAAGGTGGGCGAAAGGACCAGTTATCCGTGAAGCGAGGGGGTGCCCCAAAAACTGCATTGGCAAAACAGCGTGTATCCCCGTCAAAAAAAATTTCGACCAGCAGACCACAGAAACAGAATGTTCTTCGACAGCGAAGCACTTCCTCCAATAAACAGAAAAAACCTGTCAGAAATAAACAGACAAGATCAAGGTCATGATTATGGTCATTAGGAATAGAAAAATGATTCTTCCGACATAAGCGTGGGTAAAAAGTATGGCTGATACTCCTTGAGTCCCCCTCCTTTGTAAGGAGGGGCGGAGGGGAGGTAGGCTCTTCTCAGCATTCAATGGCTGCTACCCTCATGGCATGCCGATGGGATCAAGGCTCTACCTCACCTTGCCTCTCCTTACAAAGGAGAGGGATTCGATGCAGGTAAGGAACAGCAGACAGGAGGTACTCATGGAAAACCCGGAAGGATCAAAAAAGTAAGGAGATACATCGGTGGGAAGTCGTAGTCATTATTGTGGAGAATTAACCAAAGATCAGGTGGGCCAATCCGTCACGTTGATGGGGTGGGTGCATAGTCGTCGAGATCATGGCGGCGTCGTCTTTATCGATTTGCGTGATCGGGAAGGGCTGACGCAAGTGGTGTTTGACTCGGAACGCCAACAAGAAATTCACGAGCAGGCCCATGCCCTTCGAAGTGAAGAAGTTATTGAAGTCACGGGAGTGGTGGCCTTACGACCGGAAGGATCGGAAAATCCTCAATTGAACACTGGGGACATTGAAGTTGAGGTGTCCGTGCTCACGATTTTAAATCCTTCCAAAACGCCGCCATTTCTGATTGACGATGATGTGCAAGCCTCAGAATTGGTCAGGCTCACCCACCGGTATTTGGATCTTCGTCGCCCCAAAATGCAGAAACTCTTGCGGCTCAGAAATGATGTCACTTTTCAAGCGAGACAATTTTTACATGATCATGGATTTCTGGAAATTGAAACACCCATTCTGACAAAAAGTACACCAGAAGGGGCACGAGATTATTTGGTGCCGAGTCGGGTCAATTCTGGGAACTTTTTCGCCCTTCCGCAATCTCCCCAATTATTCAAGCAAATCTTAATGATTGGAGGAACGGATCGGTATTACCAGATGGCGCGGTGTTTTCGTGATGAAGATCTCCGCGTGGATCGGCAACCAGAGTTCACCCAAATTGATTTGGAAATGTCGTTTGTGTCCCAAGAGACGATTTTGACTTTGATTGAAGAACTTGTGGTGAACATATTTCAACAAGCAGTCAATATCACATTGCCCACACCGTTTCCTCGATTGTCGTATGATCAGGTCATGACCCAATATGGCACTGATAAGCCTGATCGGCGTTTTGAGTTTCTCATCCACGATATCAGCACCATCGTGTCTCAAATGTCCTTTAAAGTATTTACCGATGTGGTGGAAGGTGGTGGGGTCGTACGCTGTCTCATTGTCAAAGAAGGTGCCGCTTTTTCGCGTGGACGAATTGATGCCTTAATTGAAAAGGCGAAGGAGTTTGGAGCCAAAGGTTTAGCGTGGGTCAAGATAGGGGAGAATGGTCAGTTAGAGTCGGCTATTGCGAAATATTTAGACGCGACGGTGTTACAACAAGCCCTTCCGGATGCTCAAACGGGAGACCTGGTGATGTTTGTGGCGGACAAGGTTTCTGTGGCTCAAGATGTGTTGGGCCGTCTCCGCCTTTTGCTTGGTGAAGAACTCAATCTGATTGACCACGATCGCTGGGAACCCCTATGGGTGGTAGATTTTCCTTTGTTGGAGTTTGATGCGGAGGCTCAACGATACGTTGCGTTGCACCATCCCTTTACGGCACCACGAGAAGAAGATCGTGAGGTGTTGCAATCGAAACCGTTGGAAGCCCATGCCCAAGCCTATGATTTAGTCTTCAATGGTTTTGAACTAGGTGGCGGAAGTATCAGAATTCATCAAAGTGAAATCCAACGACAAATGTTTGATCTGTTAGGAATTTCTAAGGAAGAGGCCAAAGAGAAATTTGGATTTCTTCTGGAAGCCTTGGAATATGGAGCCCCTCCTCACGGGGGAATTGCGCTGGGATTAGATCGTCTGATTATGTTATTAGGGAAGACCGAATCGATCCGAGATGTCATTGCCTTTCCCAAGACCCAAAAAGCGCAATGTCTGATGACCGAAGCGCCTTCAGCCGTCAGTGCGACTCAACTCAAAGAACTTCGTATTCAAGTAGAACGGGAGATTTAGGCAGGACGAGAGGCGGTCAGTTCTCTCACGGAGACGACGATCGTATGAAGGCCTGTTGCTCCTGAGGGTTGAGGTCGTGTAATTTCTGAGGTTTGCACTCTCCCGCTGGCATCAATGGCTCGCACCGCCACCATCGTTTTTCCGACCGTAGTTGGCTTGAAATAATAATTCCAAATAACCCAGGAATACGGGGAATGTGGAGGCTCCAGCTCAGCAGGCGTCCAGGTTTTTTCTTTATCAAAACTCACCTCGACTCGTTGTATGGTATGAGGTCCTCCGAAGGCAATGCCGCGCAGATGAATCTCCGGTCCGACCATGGATTGATAATGGCCGGGGCTATCAATCCGTGAAAAAACCTTAATCGTCCCATCATCCGTCCAACCTTTTCGTTGCCAATACCCTTGGTAATCTCCCGCATAGACTTCGATCTCATGAATCCATTTGACATTTTTTATCCCATAGAGGCCTGGCACAATAAGCCGGAGTGGGAACCCATGGGCCTTAGGAAGTTTCTCGCCGTTCATGAGATAGGCTAACATCACATCATTTTGCATGGCGCGAGAAAAGGGAATGCTGTCGTCGTAGCCATCGGTTCCCCGAAAGATGACGTCTCGGGCCATTTCGGGATCAGCACCCGCTTCTATTAACAGAGCTTTCAGGGATATCCCTCGCCAGATGGCATTGCCCAGGCTGGAGCCACCAGGTAAGGTATCAATGCACATGAGTGTAGAGACCTGATCAAACGAGGGGCGATTAAGAAGATCACGCCACCCTAGGCTCATGCGTTGGGCCACTTCGCCCTTAATCAACATGCGCCATTGCCCTTGATCTAGATCGCGTGTCAAGTTATAAGGGGAGTCCATATAATTGACGGTATAAAACTTATCATTGGGGGTGAAATACAAGGTATCACGAGCGGGAACTGCAAACATACTGCCCAGATCACACCCTGTGGTAAGGGCTTGAAACCCAGCCAACGTGCTCAAACTTCCCAATTGAAATAATGCGCGACGAGAAATGTCCATAATGTGTAATCGGTCGGGGCCAAACATTGCTTAAAACAGAAAGCTAGATGACCTATTATCCCTGAGGGTGTGGGGGACTGCAAGCAGGGATTCCTCATAAAAGAATGAGGATGGGTCTTTTACGAGGATAAATTAAATCCAAAGACAAGAAGGTACAGGTATGAGGATTTTGGTAACTGGTGGGGCAGGATTTTTGGGGAGTCATTTATGTGATGCCCTGCTTGAGCACAATCATGAAGTCATATGTATGGATAACTTTTCCACGAGTCATCCAGACAATATTGGGCATTTATTCGAACATGAGCGATTTAGTTTTTTGAAATACAATGTATGTGATTATTTGCATGTGGATGGAGCCCTTGATGGCATTTTGCATTTTGCCTCTCCAGCCAGTCCTCAAGATTATTTGGAGCTACCAATTGCCACACTTAAAGTTGGGGCCTTGGGAACCCATAAGGTTTTAGGGTTAGCGCGGTGGAAAAAGGCCAGGTTTGTGTTAGCCAGTACCTCGGAAGTCTATGGAGACCCTCTGGTCAATCCCCAACCCGAGTCCTATTGGGGAAATGTGAACCCGCTGAGTCCTCGAGGTGTCTATGATGAAGCCAAACGGTTTGCCGAAGCGATGACGATGGCGTACCACCGGTTTCATGGAATCGACACACGGATTGTGCGAATCTTTAATACCTATGGACCACGCATGCGCGAGAAGGATGGGCGGGTGATCTCAAATTTTATCGTACAGGCGCTCAAAGGAGAACCATTGACCGTTTATGGAGAAGGCCTTCAGACAAGAAGTTTTTGTTTTGTCGATGATTTGGTCAAAGGGATTGTGAGTCTATTGGAGGCTCACCCGGATCCGAACTTGAATGATCCACAATATTTAGCGGATGTGCGATTTGGACGAAGAGAAGGGGATACCCAGACCATTCACTATCCGGTGAATTTAGGGAACCCTGCTGAACGAACCGTATTAGATATTGCAAAAACCGTTATTGAATTGTCGAAATCAGAGAGCAAGATCAATCACCATCCCTTGCCAGTTGATGATCCAAAAGTCAGAAGACCAGACATCACCCAAGCCAGGAAATTATTAAATTGGGGACCCAAGGTGAATTTGGAAGAGGGTTTAACTCGAACGATTTCCTATTTTAAAAAAATGATTTGAAATGAACTGAATCAGAAAATGGTCAAAGAATTGTTACCGGTCGAAAGTATTTAGGAATTCTCGTATCTCTGCTTTGAATTGAGTGAAATGAATATCTTACCTACAGTACCATAAATCATCTTCAACCTTTTCCTTCAATTTTTATTTGCCTTTTCAGGTTTGTTGTATTTTCCCTCCTCGTTTCATTTTTCTTATTTTGATTTAGTGGTTGTTTTCAGGTACACCACGGGAAGGATGCTTTCCTATAAATGCAGAGTATTGATCCATGTTGGTTTCATTCGAGGATTGAGTGAAATTACTACAGAAAAACAACCACTTAGTTGTTGTTTGGGGAGATTTTATGGAATATGCCGATGGGGTAGTAATCCTCAAAGGTTGTGATATTTACCAGAATTCGATCTGGGAAATTTCCTGGAATTTCATAGTAAGAGATGAAGAGATATGGTGACGAGTCACTCCTTCAAGCATGTTTTTCTTTCAGTATTCTGTTTTCTGAGTCTGCTGTTGTCTTCGTGTAGTTCAATGAAAAATTGGGTCCAAGAACATATTGTGATGGATGAAGTCCAAAAAGAATTGCAGCGTTCAAAACCTGATGCGCAACATCAAGATTTATCAAAGGATTCTCGGTCCTTTGGCCCGCAAGACCCGCAACGTGCTACGAGTGAATCCCCATTTGGTTTTACCTGGAGCTGGTAACCTCAGTCTTTAGATTCAAGTTCATCTTCTCAATGCGGAAAACATTTACAACGAATTAGGATTCTTTTTCGGTCAGGTGTGTCCGCACTTCCTGTAGGTAGGTTTTGAAGGGGTTAGACATGGGAAAGGGGGGTTGGCCTCGGAGTTGGAAAATTGACCAATTGATGACGTAATCGGGAAAACGCCGTTCCGGTTCCGAATCGGATTTTTCTTCCTGGTCCCAATCTTTTTCAATCAGATGTTTGACCAATTCACCTCGGCCAAAGGCACGAGTATTACGGGGTGGGTGATGCATGGCTAAATCTACCGCCGT
>CAZKRH010000333.1:0-22981 GCA_964555115.1 uncultured Nitrospiraceae bacterium
TTCACCTTCCACCAGGCTTTACGTTGTTGATGTAAAGAGAATGGTTATTTCATGAAGGAGGCATCATGACAATGCGTGGTTTCAATCGACTTCCAGTGCTCATTGCCGACGACGACACAGACGATTGCTTAATTGCCATGGAAGCATGGGAAGAAACCGGACTGGGAAGTGATCTAAAGTTTGTGCAAGATGGGGATGAATTAATGGACTATCTGTATCACCGGGGGCGCTTTACGCCACACGAAACTTCACCCATGCCCGGGATAATCCTTTTAGACCTGAAAATGCCCAAAAAAAATGGGCTGGAAATTTTATCGGAAATCAAAGCCGATCCTTGTCTTCAGTCTATTCCCGTCGTGGTCTTAAGTACATCAAATGCTCCCAACGAAATTTCTGATGCCTATTCCCTGGGAGCGTATGATTTTGTCACCAAACCAGGAACTTTTCAAGAATATTTGTATATTATGAGAGACCTACGTCGTGTGTGTCTTATCCATGATGATTGGCAAGGAATGGCAATTAGGTCCTGAGGAATTGGCATGGTTAGGCATGGTCAATAACAGAGAAGAGAGGAATCCGTGAAGGCCCTTTGGGAGTGAGTTCCCAAGAGGCTTTTGTGTTTGTAGCGATGATGCTTAATTGTTGATTCAGTAGGTGCGGCACAAGGAGACTTACCACCTTGTTCACCCTGGGACTGATTGAATGGAGACGACCATGAAAAGAAAAAGTCCGTATGGAATCATTTTCCTTTCACTTATCGGTCTTCAACTCAGTTTACGAATGTGTGCATCAGATACCGATGAACTTGTGACCTAAGCTAGGGGCACTGAATGGACGAGACCGTATGATTAAACGTATTTCGATTGATCAATTAACAGCTTGGATGTTTGTGACCAAGGTTGATCAATCTTGGTTGAAAACCCCATTTTGGATCCACCGACGGTTAATCAAGACGAAGGAAGAGATTCACCATTTCAAGGATTCTGGTGTCGAATTTGTTTATATTGATACGGCCTTGGGCCTGGATCTTGAACATGATTCCACACCCGCCGATGTCCTGACGTCGTGTGCCGACAATGTTCCAGACCTTGAGCGGTCTGAGAGTCCTTGCCTCATTAAGTCTCACCCTGAGGGATCTGTCTCTCAGATACAAGAAGAAGGGCTTTCTTCATCTCCAGGGCCACTTCGCACGTTTAAAGAGGAATTGGCAGAAGCTCGCGAAATTAGAAAAGAAACTATTTGTACTGTTCAGCAGATTTTTGATGGCATAAAAACCGGTGTGCCCATCAAAATGGATTCTTTACGAAAGGTCGCTGAGACTCTCATCCAATCCCTCGTGGGTCGGGAATCGCCCATGCTAACAGAAATTCAATTGTCACGAATGAAACAGTACGATCATTCGCTGTACATCCATTCTGTGGATGTCTGTGTGTTATCGATTATTGTCGGTGCTGAAGGAAAACTCACGAAAGCCCAACTCCAGGATTTAGCGGTGGGTGCCCTCTTACACGATGTGGGCCAAATACGGCTCCCTCGCAATCTATTTGTCAAAGTGGGAACTTTTACTGAACAGGAACGAAAACTGTGGCGGGCTCATTCTCAGCTGGGTGCCAAGGTCGTGGGAGAATGCGATATGGTTTCCTACCCCGTCAGACGAATTGTCACCGAACATCATGAACGGGTGGATGGGTCAGGGTATCCCTGGGAGAAGTCTGGAACACAGATTTCTTCGTTGGCTCAATTAGTGGGCCTTGTGGATCGGTATGAGGCTCTCATCAGTACTCGGGGATATCGACCGGCTACCCCTCCAGCCTTAGCCGTTCGGCGAATTTACCAATTGGGAATTCAAGGGGAGTTTGCCATGGATTGGGTGGAGCGGCTGATTCGTTGTTTCAGTATTTATCCCGTTGGCAGTTTGGTTGAACTCAATACCGGAGAACGGGGTTGGGTGGTATCCATCAACTCTGCCGATCGCATGTGTCCGACCGTCAAACTTCTTTGGGATAAGGAACACCAAAAATTGTTCGAACCTATCACCATTGAACTATCAGGACTGCAAGACCATTCCCCAGAGCGGAAAATTCAACGGGTGTTGAACCCTAAAATTGAAGGAGTGACTGAGGAATTTTCTTGTTCCCTTTAAGGATATGGTTACAAAATCCGCTACCTGCCTTCTCAGAGTTAGTCGCTCGTTGCTCGTTCCTGGTCCCTAGTAGTTTAGGATTTTGACCGTCCTCTTTTTATCTGGCAACTAGAGACCAGCGACAAGTCCGGCGATTTTTTCCCAGCGACCAGCGACCAGCGACGATTGGCCTGTATTTCTTCTTTTTCAACCCTTTCACACAACCTCTCTCATACAGCGAGGAATCTTCATAGTGTGGTAGGGCAGGTCACCCGAATAAGCCAATTCTCCCCCCACTTACAACAAATGAGGAACCCCCCATTTTGGCTTTCAGAAGTCTCCTATTTCAGGCATGATAGTTGTGAGCGGGGTTGATCAACAACAGGTGGGTGTAGACATGTGTGATAGTGGAGCCATGATGACGCGGTGAGCAAGATTCATGATTTATTTTCAAACCAAGCCAGATGAGGTGTTTGGGGCCATTTTGGAAGAGGCCCTTGCCAGTGGTCTTGCTGAAGTCAATCTCATTTCGATAGAGGAAGATCTGGAAGCTTGGGAGGGAATCTTTCCAGTGAGCGCCGATTGGGTCACGCCGGATTCGGCAGTTTTGGTGATCAAACAATTAATAGCCCTAACCCAAAAAGGGTTGGTGTATCGCATCCCTGAAACACATTGGGTGTTATTGTATGAATGTTTAACGATGTACTGTGCCATGCATAATGATCAGGTAGATGAGGAACTTCAGGGTCGAACCTCGGTGGGGGCCTATCAATTGAGTTATCTGGATTGTGAGGCCATGATTCGCATGTAATTTTGGGATACAGATTTTCTATTCACTTCGGACCCCATGGGTTTGAGCCATACCGAAGAATGTGGAATGGAAAAGAACAAAGGAGGCCAGCTCACGGAAATCCTCTCCTGTAATGTAGAAAATCTGGAGGTGGTTCAGGAGTTGACTTGGCATGAACCAGAGCCAGATGAATTTTTCGGTCCCGGCTCTGTCCAATACCCAGATACTGGCGAAGAAGAGCAAGAACACATTGGCTCGTAGCATTCAGCGTATGATCCTTCATCAGAGCCGTTGATGTGGCCATGAATGATTTGACAAAAGTTACAGCTAGGACTATCCTGCATAGTATTATATGTGATTATTGTGTTGCATGGACTCCAAATCTCCCATCACTGACTTTTCAAAAGATCCTTACCTGCAACTGGTCCGTCCCCTTGTTGAAACGTTTTTGGCCTTTGAGCGTCTAGGGAATCGACATATCGAATCTTTGGGAGTCACCTCGTCCCAATTTGATGTGATCGCTGAATTAGGCAACACAAACGGTTTAACGTGTGTTGAATTGGGGGAGGCCACCCTGATTACCAAGGGGACGTTAACTGGGGTGCTAGATCGGTTGGAGGGGAAAGGGTTGATCCGTCGAGAAGCTGTGAAAGGGGATCGACGGGCCATTCACATTCAACTGACCAAAAAGGGTGAAGCTCTGTATTGGAAAGTGTTTCCTGCCCATGCCGAATTTCTTCGGCCCATATTGAAGCAAGCCTTCACCGCTGATGAAGTTGAAGAGCTGATCAACCAATTGACCAAACTCCGAAAAAGTTTTGAGTCTGTCTCTTCCCTTTGAGGAAATTGAAAGTCCCCGTTTTCGTAAATAGGTTAGGTGCCTCTCACATGAACCCATGCATGAAAGGCACTTGTGAAGAACATCTGGAAAAGATGGATCGTTCGACAGAGGAGGAGAAAGGTTGCTAAATAAACCCGCTACTGTGTCCCAACCCATTCAGGAACTTCTTCAGGTACGTTGGAGTCCGCGAGCCTTTAGCCCACAGGTGATTGACAAAGATGTGTTGATCAGTCTCCTGGAAGCAGCCCGATGGGCTCCATCTTGTTTTAACGAGCAGCCTTGGCGGTTTATGGTTGCCTCGAAAGCTGAATCAGAAGCCTTTACACATTTGTTGAGTTGCCTCATGGAAGGGAATCAAGTATGGGCCAAACAGGCATCTGTCCTAATGATTTCGATTGCCAAAATGACGTTTGGGCACAATGGGGAATCAAACCGTCATGCTTTTCATGATGTGGGTCTTGCCGTTGGGAATTTAGTGTTTGAGGCTACGGCACGAGGGATTGGCGTGCATCAGATGGGGGGAATTCACCCTGACAAGATTAAGGAACTGTATGAAATCCCAGAGGACTATGAACCGGTAGCCGGTTTGGCTTTGGGATATTTTGGCGATCCAGAAAGTTTGCCCGAGCCTTTGCGGACGAGGGAGTTGGCCGCGCGATCACGAAAGGGTCTGTCTGAAATAGTTTTTGAAGGGCAGTGGGAACAAGCCGCCCGCCTTGTGGGGTAACCCACAGTTGAGGTGTCGCGCTCCTTTTTATTGGATGATGGATTATGGAGAACATTCTTCTCTTAGTCGGTACGCATAAAGGGGCCTTTATTCTTCGGAGTGATCGGCAACGCAAGACGTGGGTATCTACTAAGGGTTCACGGCTCCTTCGATATTTAGCCGCTACACTTTCTCTGGAATCCCTTCTTTCCTCCTTCATTTTCATTCAACATTCTAGGTTTTTCGTTGCCATAGTATGATGGCATGGTATCATCAATGGAGCACGGGAATTGAGCAAATCCGTGTGGTGTAATTCCCCTGATGGAGAAGTGTAACGGCGGAAAACAGGAAATCGGTATTTCCATGTAGTGCCCAAAAAATTTGGGAAAGGAACAGGTATGGGAATGTTAAAAAGTTTGAAACATGCCATGACCAATAGATTAGTCGGCATCGGAGTCATTGTTCTCCTTATTTGTGGAGGATTGTATGTCTCCACTGTTGGAGCGGTCGACTCGCAAAGAACCTGTTGTTTATGGAAGGTGACGACCCCTCAAAACACCGTCTATCTTTTGGGGTCTATTCACATGCTAGAGGAAAAACACTTTCCACTTCGTCGACCCATTTATGAGGCACTCCAACGGGCCAAACATGTGGTGTTTGAAGTGAACCCGGCTTCCCTCGCCCAGGCAGAAAGTTCTCTCACGATGTTGAAAATGGGCGTCTTTACCAATGGGGAAACCTTATCCACCCAACTCTCCCCCAATGGCTTTGCTGTTGCGAAAACCCAATTACAAAACCGGGGATACGACATTGAACAATTTAATAGGTTTAAGCCCTGGTTTCTGGCTTTAACGATTACTTCGGTTGAATTACAAAAACTTGGGTTTAATCCTGATATTGGAGTCGATAACCATTTATACGATATGGCCCAAAAACAGGGGAAGGGCATCCACGGCTTAGAGACCTTTGAAGATCAAATGAGTATTTTTAATAACATGTCGCCCAAAACCCAAGAATTATTTGTACTGCAGTCCCTCACGGAACTTTCGTTAATTGAATCAGAAATTAATGGCCTGATGCGGTCTTGGGTCCAAGGAAATGCCAAGGGGTTAGAGGTGATGCTCAACAGCATGAAGCAGTTCCCTGCAGTATTTCAGGCATTGATTACGAATCGAAATCAAAAGTGGATGCCACAAATCCAATCGTTTTTGGGAAAGAGAGATAATTATCTCGTGGTGGTCGGATCTTTACATCTGTTAGGCAAGGGGGGCTTGTTGGAAATGTTGAAACAAAAGGGATATGCAGTAGACCAATTATAAGAGGACCCTTGATTTTCAATGGAAAAGAGAGAGAAGGAAGATACCCCAACGTGTCGATTCATATTAAGCGAATCTATCTGCCAGTGGGGAAAAATGATGGAACGAGAATTTTAATTGATCGGCTATGGCCGCGGGGAGTGAAAAAAGAAACAGCGAAGATTGATCTATGGCTGAAAGACATTGCCCCGAGTCATGAATTACGTAAATGGTTTAACCATGAACCCGAAAAATGGAAAGAATTTAAAAAGCGATACTATCAAGAATTGAAAGCCTGCCCAGAAGCCGTCAATCACATCTCGATCTTGGTGAAAAAGGGTCCCGTTACCTTAGTATTTTCCTCTCGTGAAGAAACCTACAACAATGCGAAGGCCTTACAAGAGTATTTTCGACATTGAAAGCCATTGAGTTGGAATATACTAGAGGAACAATTCCCTGGTGTTCCCACTCAGGAGAGTGAGCTTAAGATAATTGGGCCATCCACTGTTGGAATTGAGCATTTCTCATGAGCCCTCCCCCTCGTTTTACGAACAGAATGGTTCCTTCTTCATCCAAAAAGACAAAGGTGGGAAAGGCCTTGATACGGAAGGCCTCCATCACCATGCGATCTTCGTCATAGGCCGTAGGAAACACAAAAGTTTCGGGGTGATTCTCAACATACTCTTCGACTCTTTCTTGCGTGTCAGATCCACCAATCGCGAGCACTCGCAAACTATCTGGTCGATTTTCTTCGTAAAAGTTTGCCAGGTCAGGTAATTCTCTTCGGCATACTCCACACCAGGGCGCCCAAAACATGAGAAGGGTTGGGTTTCCCGAAAGTGATTCATTCGAGTAGCTATCTCCGTCCATATCATAGAGAAGAAATTCGGGGGCAGGCTCCTCTCGATATTGAGCCAACAGTGAGGTGCCCCATCCTCCGTCCATTATCCACATGACCATGAGGATTGTGGCAAGGCCAACGCTTATCAGTCCACCATGTGGACGGAACTTTGTTTGTAGGGATTTCATGCCATACCTTTCGTGATAGTTTTTTTGAATAGGTGTACTTTCTGATTCGGTGGTTTCTTGGGAGGGCTTAACAGGCGAAGGGGAAAAGAAGTTAAGTGGATTCGCTTAACAACGGCCCTCTCCAAGTAGACCGATGAGTGCGGGGTGTAAAAGGGAAATTATGGATGGATCTTTCCAAGGACAAGGGGGCTATTTGCTGTGTATTTCATTTTTTACATGTATGTGGGGGAATGCCTTGAGGGAGGACGTTGCGCTACCAGATTAAGCCACGAGCCTTTGCGTTCTTGGTTATAGACACGTCGAATTTTGACATTTCTCCATCCCGCCCTCCGCACCATGTCAGCTAATTCAGGTTTGTGCCATTTGGCGAGGAACCGTCCAGGAATCCATTGAGCATCAGGAATCCCTGATTCCTTTCCATGCATCACGGTCATGGCCAGCCAACCAGCTGGTTTGGTGAGAGCGAGTAATTGTCTCAATAAAACCGTTGTGTTTCTTTTTGGGACATGGATCAGAGAAGCGGCTGCCCAAATTCCGTCAAAGACTTGAGGGTAAAAGGGTAGGGTACGAATATCACCATATATGAGAGGTAGTCGCGGAGAACGGCCTCGTGCCGTTTTAAGGTATGGCCAGGTTAAGTCTATGCCAACAACACGATAACCCATGCGTCGAAGAAAACGTGAGTCTTGCCCAGGTCCACAGCCTAGGTCTAACAGGCGTGACCCTATTGGGATATGTTCCAGCCATAACTGGAGGTGAGGGGGAACCGTATAGTTTCTTTGATTCCATTGTCGGAGAAACAATTTTTGATGAGTAGTATAGGCCTCAATAGTGCGTTTTGTTGAGAACGGTAGAGTTGCCATTATTGAGTAAGGATATTTTCCAAGTCTAGGGAATTGATTATACCCAAGTCCTGTCATCCAAACATAGCTTGCTAGTTCTTTCCGAATTTAATGGTTGAGTTCCCCAAAGAAATTAATTTTTGCCGGGTTTCGCCCAGACGGTCGAGGTCCTTTTGTTTCAGCAAAAGGACCCAAAACCATGTTCGCCCTGTCATGGCCCTCCGGGTCCCCTGCGCGGTTCGCCGACTCCGGCAGCTGCGCAACTCGCTTCGCTCAAACAGTGCTCGCTGAATACTCCGGAGCCGGCTGCACTGCTCGGCCATGCCAGAAGGCGGGTAAAATAACCCTTGGGAAGAAAAAATAAGCTTCATAAGGCTATTTAACCAGAAAAGTGACTGAAAGTAGTTAGGTCGTTTGTTGAATGAATCTTAGACCCATTCCTTACTCGGGGATTGAGGTTGGCATTGAAATTTGGGCAAGGCGTCTGGGTTGTAGATACAGGATGTACCAAAATAGGAGGGAGTCGTGGCACAACCAGAAAGAAATACCAACAAAAGTAAGGTACCTATAAGGAATAAACGTTTCATCAAGAGTGATCCCCCATAGATTCATTTTCTATTTTTTCTGGGATCCGTCCATGGGTTGAGTGACTTAGTATGAAGGAAGGGGAAGAGTACATTGCGTTACGTAAACCGAAATATGAAAGATCTATTTTCCTCTTGGGTGTGATGGGAAAATGGGAATTCAACATTTCGCCCTACAAGGTTGTTTCCTTGCCTTTCGAGTTCCATTCTTTAGCCAGTTGCTGGGCCTTATCCATTTGAGCGGGCGTCATCTCATTTTCTAAAATCCTAAGGGCTTGGGTGGCTTGATCCAAGCCATGTGCTGAGGCGAGCGTGGCCCACATATAGGCTTGAACTAAATTCTGTTGGACTCCTTCTCCTTTAAAATACATGAGTCCCAAATGATTCTGTCCCCCTCCATTCCCCTGTTCGGCTGCTCGAAGGAACCACCGGAAGGCTTCCTGATAATCTTGTGGGGTCCCTAACCCGAGTCGATACATCACACCTAGGTTGTTTTGGGCACGGGCATTTCCCTGATTGGCTGAGAGGCGATACCAGTGCAAGGCTTGGGCGTAATCTTGCGAAACCCCTTGGCCATACCGGTACATGTACCCCAACATATTTTGTGCTGAGGCATGTCCTCGAGTGCCTAAGGGTTGCCATTGTTCAAATGCTGTGCGGAAATCTCCCTCCACGTAGGCGTTTTCACCAGTCTGAAAATCTGCCCAGGCAGGGGTGCTAGAGAAAAGAAGCCAAACCAAAAGCAGGGCAGTGAGCGGTGAGCGTTTCATCGTGTTCAGTGGTTCTTAATGATTAAGGCCAACAGAACATGGCTTACATTGCAGAGAAAGGTGCGTTGATTGGTCTCCTTGCAAACCTGAGGCTACGGGCAAGGTTCTGGTTCCCCATTTTCGTATAAAATTCCTGACTTGGGCCAATCAATGGTGATAAAGGTTCCACAGCGTTCTTCAATAATAAGGGAGTGAGGAATCGGGCGCGCAGGGGCTGGTGGTAATGGAGGAGTGTCGAGGACTTCTTCCTCCGCTACTTCAATGAAAAATGGATGATAATATTCCAGGTCCACCGAATAATCTACATCGTCCAACGACTCATAGTTATCGAAAAAAAGAGGAAGTTGATAATATTGGCTATGGAATTGGTGGTACAAATGAGGACGAACTTTGGTGTGAGAGATCAAACCTGATGACATTGAGGTATGTGGCAATTGAATGGATGACATCCAAGGGATTGGACCTGAATGGAAAACTCTTGAATTGGTTTGGTCTAAGCTGGCATGGCTTGATTGTATTCCAAGCATCAACACACAAAGCACAAAGGAAAAAGCAAATATTTCCACGTTTAAACTTGTCTGCGGTCTGTCATGGATTGTGTGCGAAATCATGAAGGAGGTCCTTGGTAAAGGTGATTAACCTTGGGTGTATGAATATTGTCTTCTTCAGCATGAAGGGCTGTCAAGAAAAGTGCAGGATGACAGGCTCGTGAGTTGGGCAGACAAGAGGGTTTTTCGGAACATTGTGCGAGTAGGTGGCTGAGAAAGCGAGCCATTCAACGATGGTGTACGGGAGAAAGTGTCAATGAAAGTGATTGACGATGTTCTCTTTCTTCACTACTATGTCCATAATAGTGGAGTTCGTGTACGTAGGTTGCCTACTGTTTCTTTATTAATGCATCTCTAAATTCACCATCAAAGGCTCAATGACCTCACCCAATATCTTCAAGCTTGTGTTGATTAAGCCGTCACGCTATGACGATGATGGCTATGTCATCCAATGGGTCCGTTCGTATATTCCTTCCAACACCTTGGCGGCGCTGAATGGTCTGGCGCTAGATTGTGCGGCCCGGAAGATTCTTGGGGAAGAGGTTGAGATTGAAATCGAAAACTATGATGAGACCAATACGATTCTCCCGGTTAAACAGATCATTCGACAGATTAAACAATCCTCGAGTGGGATGGTGGGATTGGTTGGAGTGCAGTCGAATCAATTCCCGCATGCAGTGGATTTAGCCGATCAGTTTCTCAAGGAAGACATCCCAGTTGTGATTGGTGGTTTTCATGTGAGTGGCTGTCTGGCCATGCTTCCGGAGATTCCTGGGGATATTCAAGCGGCGATTGATAAAGGGATCACCATATTCGCGGGGGAAGCTGAAGAGCAGTTAGAGGGTATTCTTCGCGATGCCCATGCTGGACAACTCAAGCCCGTGTATAACTTCATGGATGACCTTCCGAACCTGGAAGGGGTTCCCTCTCCTCTGCTCCCTGCCAAAATTGTTAAAAATACACTCGGGTTACTCTCGAGTTTTGACGCGGGTCGAGGATGTCCCTTTCAATGCAGTTTTTGCACCATTATTAATGTGCAAGGGCAAAAATCTCGATGGCGTTCACCTGATGACATTGAGAAATTGATTCGGGAAAATCTCAAGCAAGGGATCCGACGGTTCTTTATCACCGATGATGACTTTGCGCGGAATAAAAATTGGGAACCTATTTTAGATCGCTGTATTAAGATGCGGGAGGAAGAAGGGCTACAAATTCGATTTGGCATTCAAGTGGATACGTTGTGTCATAAAATCCCGCGGTTTATTGAAAAATGTTCCCGGGCTGGGGCCCGTAGTGTGTTTATCGGGTTGGAAAGCATTAATCCCGATTCGTTAGTGGGCGCCAAAAAACGACAAAATAAAATATCCGAATACCGGAAAATGCTCCAAATGTGGAAGGATCATAATTGTATGACCGTCGCTGGGTATATTCTTGGCTTTCCTGCCGATACCCCGGAAACGATTGCGCGTGATATTGAGATCATTCAACGTGAATTACCCCTAGATTTACTGGAGTTTTTCTGTCTGACTCCGTTGCCAGGTTCAGAGGATCATAAAAATTTGTATCAACAAGGGGTATGGATGGATCCAGATATGAATAAGTATGATTTGGAGCATGTCACCACTGCACATCCCCTGATGTCCAAGGAAGAATGGCAACAGGTGTACCACAAGGCCTGGGAACAATATTATTCCTTAGATCATGTCGAGACGGTGCTCCGTCGAGCAGCAGCAAAAGGGCAAAAAGTGGATAAAGTAATGGGGGTCATGTGTCGCTTTCATGGGAGTACTTCCCTGGAAGGAATTCATCCCTTGGAGGGTGGCATTTTCCGTCGGAAGGTTCGGACCACACGGCGTTCAGGTTTGCCAATTGAAAGTCCCTTGATTTTCTATTCCCGTCGACTGTGGGAAATCCTGTGGTCGAACGTGCAATGGGGGATGCTCTACTTGAGGTTTCGTCGGATTGCCAATCGGGTCAAGAGTGACCCCAAACGACGGGAATATACCGATCTCGCCATTACTCCGGTTCTCGATTCTGAAGAAGAGGAAGAACTGGATATCATGAAAATTCATGCTGCCTACATTCCTGTGGCCAAAATTGCCAAATCCAAAGCGAAAGCTCTGCTATCTTCCTAATCCCACCACATACAACCGGTCTCGTAAGATTCCCCAATTTCCCGGTTTGTTAGCCCAGAATGCAGAACGTGTAATCTGGATGTCTGTCGATGACTACTGGTCACCGACAGTTCCAGTAAAAGACGGATGCCGGTAAAGTCTCATGTCAAAGATTCAAAGCATTATTCTTCCCAAACTTGGCACTATTCAGCTCGTCATTAAAACAAAGCGAGAAAGTCGTGCGCACTCGACTGGGAACCACAGTAATGATGAGTCGCTTGAATGGTTTTACTGGAATAAAGTGTGGTTTTCTGAAGTGGCCTTGGCCGAGTGGTTCATCAAGAATTGGCATCCAGATGGTCTGAAAGGGAAGCACGTGTTAGAGCTGGGGTGTGGAACGGGTCTAGCAGGATTGGCATGTGCTAAGTTAGGAGCATCCGTCACATTTTCTGATAAGGTGCCCGTCGCCATGGAGTCGGTTGAGGAAAATTGTCATATCAATGGCATTACAGGTGGTCAGACTTTGATCGTGGATTGGGCGGATCCCGTGGGTCTTTCGCAAATCTATGATTTCATCATAGGCAGTGAGATATTTTATGATATCACGTTCCTGCCGGACATTTGTCGCCTACTCGAGAGAGGCCTTCCGAAAACTGGATCGGGGATCTTCTGTGATCCCAATCGATTAGGTCTCGATAAATTGGAGGCAAATTTTTCAAAAAATTTCACTCTGACTCTCTCCTCCCTACGTGTACAGTGGCCGCAGGGAACGCCAGAAAAGTCTGAAGATAAAGAGGTGTGTCTGTATGAGTTTCAACGAAATAACCTAGAAACGGCAGTTGGATCACCTAGTAATTTTTTTCAGATCCAGATACCATAGGAGTGAATCTGTTTCCTAACCCAGACTTGAGTACAAGGGGAGTTCGTTTTTTCCCTTTTTCAAGGAAAAACCCTACCAGGTAAAGTGACTGAACCATTGTCCTCTTCCCCTGAACAATTTCTGGCCAATTCCAAATTGTTTAAACGAGTCGAGGCCCTAGCCAGGGGAACGGGAAGAGATTCTAAAACGTTTCACCAAACGCGTCCCCCCTTTACTCGGTTGCAAGATGTGCTTGGGCCTATTCAGGCCGAACGAGCGCCGATTCATCCCTCTCATTGCCATGTACTTGAATGTGGACAGGCGTTGCCGGAGCAATTTTATCGCCGAGCAGATGGATTTGTGATGTGCCCTCAGTGCTTCGAAAAAATGCAAAAAGAAGAGGGAGGAATATGAAGTCATTCATGGCTGACCATCATGCAGGGTCCCCAGGTGCTCCACTTCCTGGTGCGATACATACCCCTCGTTGGATCATCCATGTGGATATGGATGCCTTTTATGCCTCGGTTGAACAACGAGATTATTCGGAATATCGAGGAAAACCGGTCATTGTGGGAGCCAATCCTCAGGGTGGAAAAGGGCGAGGGGTGGTGTCCGCAGCTTCCTATGAAGCTCGAAAGTTTGGGATCCATTCAGCGATGCCCATTAGTCAGGCGTATAAACATTGTCCACACGGTATCTTTCTTCCTGTTCGCATGAAACGGTATGAAGAAGTGTCGGCCAAAATTTTTTCGATCTTTCATCGATATACCGATTTGGTGGAGCCATTGAGTTTGGATGAGGCCTTTATGGAGGTGACTGGGAGTTTACGATTGTTTGGAACAGCCCAAGCCATTGGTGGACAGATCCTTCGTGATATCACCAAAGAATTAAGTCTCTCGGCATCCGTGGGTGTGGCAGGAACAAAGTTTATGGCCAAGGTCGCGTCGGATTTACGGAAACCTCAGGGGTTTGTAGTGGTGTTACCAGGCACGGAGGCGGATTTTCTCAAGAATTTGCCGGTTGAACGACTATGGGGTGCGGGACCAAAAACCTCAAAAAAACTGCGAACGCTTGGTTTGGAAACCATTGGAGCCATTTCCGATCTTACACGAGCGGAAGCCATGACGGTATTAGGGCAACAAGGTGGGCATTTGTGGGAATTGGCTCAAGGACATGATCTGCGAGAGGTCATTCCCGGAGAACCGGCAAAATCCATTGGGGCTGAAACTACCTTTGATACGGATACCACGGATTTTTCGGTTATTCGGCAGACTCTTCTCGAATTGTCCGAGCGAGTGGGGCAGCGACTTCGATTAGACGAATTATTGGCTGGCACACTCACATTAAAATTTCGTGACGAGACCTTTCATACGGTTACGCGGTCTGCGTCCATTCCCCAACGAACCAACCAGGATCAGGTGCTGTACCAACTGGCCCTATCATTGTTGAAGCGTGTGCCCTTTAGGGGACAACGAGTTCGACTCCTTGGCTTGTCCGGGGCCAAATTGATTTCCTCATCTGAGATTTCCCAGCTCTCCTTGTTTGATGCGATGCATACATCAGAAAGTGATTTAACCAAAGCGGTCGATGCGGTTCGAACCAGATTTGGTCAAGGAGCCATTCAACCCGCCAGTTTAATCAGTCCTGCCTCAAAGTAAAAGGATCCCCAGGTATTAGGAGCTCTTTCTTCTGCTTGTCCCCATCTCATGTAAATTAAGGCCTTCTTGTATTAGGGTCGATAAAAAAAGGATGAACCCCGCGCTGGTCGACCCATTCAACATTCCCCTATGGTACACTTAGAGTCATGAACAAATGGGTAATCAGATTAGGTGTGCTCATAGGTCTGGTGGTGATAGCCATCGTGGCCAAAGACTGGTATTTTGCGGAAAAACCGGTTGACGTAAAGGGAGTCCAAGTTGAACGGGCCGTGGTGGAAGAGTCCATTACCAACTCTCGTGCGGGAACAGTTAAGGCCAGACAGCGGGCTCATCTCTCCGCAGAATTAGGTGGACGGGTCGTGGCCGTGCCCTTTGAAAAAGGAGCGATGGTCAAGGCAGGTCAAATTCTTCTGCAATTAAATGATGCCGCTGAACAGGCACGGTTGACGTTAGCTCAACGGGACCTCGTCGTGGCTCAAGCGGAACAAGATCGATCGTGCCTGGTAGCTGAACGGGCAGATCGAGAATATGTCCGGTACCGCGACCTCTCTGAAAAGGAATTGGTGTCTGTTGATGAATTAGATCGTGTCGAGAGTGTGGCGTTGACCACATCCGCCGCATGTGCGGCCGGAAAGGCAGGAGTCGATCGTGCGCACGCCGCCATTGGTGAGGCGAAGGCTTCGTTGGAAAAGACTGTGTTGTATGCCCCCTTTAATGGAATTTTGGCGAGTGTGGATGTGGAAGTAGGGGAATGGGTGACGCCGGCGCCGCCGGCCGTGCCGGTTCCTCCGGTCTTGGATCTTATTGATCTCACCTCCATTTACATTAGTGCTCCCATGGATGAAGTGGATTCCGCAAAAATTCTTTCTGGACAATCTGTTCGTGTCAGTCTTGATCCCTATCCGGGAAAAAATTTTTCCGGGAAAGTGGTACAGGTATCTTCGTTTGTGGAGGACCGCGAAGAACAGAATCGCACGGTCGATATTGAAGTGGAATTGGATGATACACAGTTTGCCACGAGGTTGCTCCCGGGGACTTCTGCGGACGTGGAGTTGATATTGTTCGTGCATGAGAATGTGTTGCGAATTCCCCGATCCACGCTCTTAGAGGGAAATGTGGTGTGGGTTGTGGAACAAGGCCATCTGGCGGAACGTCCGATTGAAGTGGGGTTAAAGAATTGGAATTATGTGGAGGTCGTGAGTGGGTTAGAGGAAGGTGAATGGGTGGTAGCTTCCTTAGATCAAGCGGATGTCACCGTAGGACATCCTGCTACCTTGCTCAAAGGATCATCTCCATGATTCAGCTTCAGCATGTGTCTCGAGTTTTTCAGGTGGGGGATGAGCCCGTGCATGCCTTGATGGATGTGACCGAGCAGATTCGAAAAGGAGAATATGTCGCCATCATGGGGCCATCTGGATCTGGGAAGTCGACATTTCTGAATTTGATTGGATGTCTCCTTCGTGCGAGTGAAGGCACGTATTTACTGGATGGGCAAGATGTTTCGAAATTGTCAGATGCTGAACTTTCGCGTCTTCGCCAAACCGTCATTGGGTTTATCTTTCAATCTTTTCACCTGGTGCCACGGTTGACAGCCGCAGGGAATGTCGAATTGCCGATGATCTTTGCGGGCATTGCTCCTTCTGAACGCCAGCGGCGGGCTCGAGACGCGTTGGAAGCCGTAGGATTATCGAGCCGCGTCCATCATGCCCCGTCTCAATTGTCGGTGGGACAACGTCAACGAGTCGTGATCGCCAGGGCTATGGTGATGAATCCACGGGTGATTTTAGCGGATGAACCAACGGGAAACTTGGATAGTCAATCAGGTCATCAGGTGTTGGACCTTCTCCATCACGTACACCAACAAGGGCAGACGCTCGTCTTGGTCACCCATGAGCTCGAGGTGGCTCGACGGGCCGAACGGACCCTTATTATTCGAGATGGGCGGATTTCGCAACGGTTCACTTCCAAAGAATTGACCGATTCAGCCATTTCCCAATCTTTGTCTTCTCCCACCATTCCATCATCATGATCCTACGAGATCTGTTGTCCTTTGCCGTGGGTGCCTTACGTGGTCATCCCGTGCGGACCAGTTTGTGTTTAACGGGTGTCTCCATTGGCATTGTGGCCATAGTGGTCTTGACGGCCCTAGGGGAAGGGGCGCGAAGCTATGTGGTCAATGAGTTTTCCTCCATTGGCTCAAATTTGTTGATCATCTTGCCAGGCAAGACGGAAACCACTGGGGCCATTCCAGGATTTGGAGGTGTGCCTCATGATTTAACCATTGCCGATAGTCAGGCCATACGCATACAAGTGCCAGCTTTGCAATTGGTGGTACCTATTTCTATGGGGACGGAAGCGGTACGGAATGGAGATCGAAGTCGCCAAGTACCGATTGTGGGTACGACCTGGGAATTTTTGGAGGTACGGGGATTGGCTATGGAGGTCGGGGAATTTCTTCCTCCGGGTGATCCCACGCGAGGTAGGCCCATTGTTGTCTTAGGAAAGCGAGTGGCACGAGAACTCTTTCTTGATGAGACGCCGTTAGGAAAATTGGTACGCATTGGAGAATGGCGCATGCGGATTATTGGGGTGCTGGAAGAACGAGGCACTCAATTGGGAATGGATCTCGATGATATTGTGATTGTGCCAGTGGCCACAGGCATGAGGATGTTTAATCGGCATTCGTTGTTTCGCATGTTATTGCGAGTCCATTCTGTCACGGAATTAGATCGTGTCTGTGACAAGGTCGTGGCGATTGTAACTGAGCGGCATCAAGAAGAAGATATCACCTGTATCACACAGGATGCCGTGGTCACGTCCTTTTCTTCAATTTTTTCTGCCCTCACATTGGGACTTGGAGCCATTGGGGCGATTTCATTGCTCGTCGCAGGAGTGGGGGTGATGAATGTGATGTTGATTGCCGTGTCGGATCGGACGGAGGAGGTGGGTTTGTTGAAAGCCTTAGGGGCCCGTGATGGACAAATTCTCACCCTATTTTTAATGGAAGCGATCCTGTTGTCATTTCTCGGTGGAATCCTGGGGTTGATGTTGGGGTGGGGCATTGTGCTGGGACTTGGATGGGTCTTTCCGAATTTTCCTTTGCAACCTCCGTATTGGGTCAATGGGACTGCCTTAGGAGTAGCCATGGTCGTGGGAATTATTTTTGGATTGTTGCCAGCTCGCAGAGCAGCAAAACTCGATCCGGTTGAGGCTCTAGAAGGAAGTCAATAATGCGAATATCTGATCTTACAGGGTTTGCATTTCAGGCAGTGCTGGCCAGGCGGACACGGTCAATCCTCAGCTTGTTGGGTATTGGTTTGGGTGTGGCGGCGGTGGTGTTACTCACGTCTATTGGGGAGGGAACTCGTCAATTTATTGAGGGGCAGTTTACCCAGTTTGGAACAAATCTCTTGTCGATTCATCCCGGAAAAATCAAAACCGTAGGAATTCCTGGGGCGTTAGGAGGTACCACTCACAAATTATCGTTAGAAGATGCGGAGGCTCTGCAACAGGTCCAAGGCATTGATAGAATCGTCCCATTAGTGGCAGGCAATGCCCGCGTGTCTGCGGAGGACCGTGGGCGGAGCGTGTCAATTTTTGGGGTGACGGCCGACATGCCCACACATTGGAAGATGAATATTCGTCAGGGGGTCTTCCTTCCGAAAGAAAAGTTCCAGGTACGTCGACCCGTAGCCGTGTTGGGTCCCAAATTAAAACGAGAATTATTTCAGGATGCCAACCCACTTGGTAAATTTGTTCGGGTGGCAGGTTATCGATATCGGGTCATTGGAGTCATGGAACCGAAGGGGCATCTTCTGGGATTTGATATCGATGATGCTATTTATGTTCCCGTCGCGTCGGCTTTGGCGATGTTTAATATGGATGAGTTGGTGGAAATCCAAGTGCGGTTTGCGCATGGGCATTCTGTCGATCGCGTCGTTGAGGACATTAGTCTGGTGCTTCGGGAGCGACATCGTGGCGAGGAGGATTTTACGATCACGACCCAACAAGCCATGTTAGATACCTTAGATAATGTGATGGAGGTGGTCACCGTGGCGGTAGGGGCCATCGCGGGAGTGTCTTTGATTGTTGGGGCTATTGGGATTTTGACTGTGATGTGGATGTCCGTTCGTGAACGAACTTCAGAAATTGGACTTTTGAAAGCGATAGGTGCGACGGCTGGAGAAATTTATGGGTTGTTTCTGTGTGAATCGGCCATATTGGCTACATTGGGAGGAGGGGTAGGGTTGGGAGTTGGATTGGTCGTGGTGAAACTGCTGCCTTTCTTCGTACCGGGCATTCCGATGGTTCCTCATGAGGGTTATGTGATCGGCGCGTTAATTGTGAGTGGGTTCTCGGGAATTGCCGCAGGGATTCTCCCAGCACGCCGAGCGGCCAGAATTGATCCCGTCGAGGCTTTGCACGCCAAGTAACAAGGGGTGGCTCGGTGATGAAATATTTCCCTCTTTCCCTAGACTACAAAGGAGGAGGCAAAAGGGAGGGGAATGCCTTGTACCTGATTTTTTGATGATAACCATGACACATTCTGGCACACACAAGTAAAAATGATGACTGCTGATCCTTCACCCTCCACCTCTGGGCCCATTCTCATCATCGAAGATGATAAAAATATCGCCGCCCTAGTCGACCAATATCTCACGACCGAAGGGTTCCACACCATTATTGCGACAGACGGGGTGACCGGTCTGGCTCAGGCCAAGCGGGATCATCCCATCTTAATCATTTTAGACCTCATGCTTCCCGGAATAGATGGCTGGGAAATCTGTCGTGAAATTCGCAAAGTATCGGATGTCCCTATCCTCATGCTGACCGCTCGCACGGAAGAGATTGATCGGATCTTGGGACTATCCTTGGGAGCGGATGATTATGTGGTGAAACCCTTTAGCCCCCGAGAAGTGGTCGAACGGGTGAAGGCAATACTCCGGAGGCTGAAAGGCCGGGCTACACCGGAATCTTCCTCGATTCAACGAGGGAATGTCTTTCTTGACCCAGAAAAACAAAAGGTCACTGTGAATCGGAAACCGGTGTTCTTAACTCCCTCCGAATATAAAATTCTCTTGGCGCTGATGAGTGCACCTGGTCGAGTATTTTCAAGGGACGAATTATTAGGAAAATTATATGGAACAGGAGAAGCCGTCGTGGATCGGGTGGTGGATGTCCATATAGGAAAAATTCGACAAAAAATTGAATCCGATCCTTCGAAGCCAACTCATGTGCTGACCGTTCGTGGCACAGGATATCGATTTGCAGAGAGTGAAGAGGTCCTCGCCGAGGGAAACCCATGACCAGTCGCATCTTGTGGAAACTGCTCGCCATCAATATACCAGTGCTCATCGTGGCGATGGCGGTCGTATGGATGGCGATCGATCATTTTGCCGCAGATTATTTTATGAACCTGATGAAAAAATATCATATTGAGCCGGTTGAAACGCATCGAATGTTTATTGAGTCGGTTCATCAATATCTTATTCAGGCGAGCCTCGTGGCCCTAGGTGTAGCGACGATCCTGAGTTATGGGTTGACCAAAAAAGTGTTGCGTCCACTCTCAGAGATGGCAGATGTCACGAGAAAAATTGCCCAGGGAGATTATTCCGCCAGAGTCACGATTACATCCAAAGATGAAATTGGGGAGTTAGGTGGCGGGTTTAATCAAATGGCGGACAGTCTTGAACGAATTGAACAATTACGTCGAAGCATGGTGGTGGATATTGCCCATGAGTTTCGCACGCCTATGACCAATATTCGCGGATACCTTGAGGGGATGGAAGAAGGCGTGGTGACTCCCACGAAAGACGTGTTACTCATGCTCAAGGATGAATCCTTACGATTGGTTCGTTTGATCGAGGATCTACAGCAACTGACTCATGCCGATGCCGCCAAGGGGTATCTCAATCGACAAGATGTGTTTCTCCCTGACCTCTTAACCCGCGTGCTCGAGGTCTATCGCTCACAATTTGACGAGCGTGACATCAGGGTTGATATCCTCGTCAAAGAGGGAGTGGGGTCCTTGATGGCCGATCCAGACCGATTGCTTCAGGCAGTGGGAAATTTATTGCAAAATGCCTGTCGGTATACCCCTCAGGGTGGGAAGGTGCGGGTAACCGCCGAGCGCCTGAATGATGGGATTCGAGTCATGGTGGCCAATACCGGTAAGGGCATTAGCTCAGACGATCTCCCCTTTATTTTTGAACGGTTTTATCGTGGGGATAAATCCCGCTCGCGAGACAGTGGGGGAACCGGAATAGGGCTGGCCATTGTGAAAGGCATCATTGAGGCTCATGGAGGGCAAGTCGGGGCCAAGAGCCAAGATAGCCGAACATGGGTTTGGTTCCTGCTTCCTGCTTAACTATCTAAACCTCCTCATCTTTACCAAATCTTTAATCTTCCTTTATCCCAGATTTACATCCTCCTGATAGGGTATCCACAACAGATCAAGCGGCCTCTGGATGAATGGTGGGCTTCTGGGTCTGATGTGGTGTTGATTGCTGAAGTCTGAGGTTCTGGGCCAAAGGAGGATCTATCGATCATGCAAAGTCACATGTCGTCAGTGAACACCGTGCGGCAATACTATCCGGTTTCTCCAACAATCATTCCCCAATCAGCCCCCAGGAAGGATACCCAGCTCACCACCCTGACTGTGCTTGCTGCTCAACCAGGGGATGAAGATGCTCATTTGCTTGCAGGCCTCAGAAATGGAGAGGAGTCTGCGTTTCAAATATTAATGGACCGATACTATTCGATGCTGATTCGTTTGGCTCGTGTGTTTGTGCCTTCGGAAGCCATTGCCGAAGAAGTGATTCAAGAAACATGGATAGGGGTACTGGAGGGGATCCACCGTTTTGAGGGACGCTCCTACCTCAAAACATGGTTATTTCGGATTTTAACGAATCGAGCCAAAACCCGTGGCGGCCAAGAGCGACGCTATGTACCGTTGGTCCATCATGCAGAAGCTGAGGAGGGCTTGGGAGGAATTCAACGGGAAGAAGATCTTTGCGCCCAGGCAGGGGTAGGGGGAGAGTTTGATAGTTTGCGAGGAATCGATGAGCAGAGCCCGGAACGGGTCCTACTTTCTAAAGAAGGAGTACAGCAGATTGATTGGGCCATTCGTCAGCTTCCTCACTCTCAGCAACTGGTGATTGTCATGCGTGATGTTGAGGGCATGAGTGCTTCGGAAGTCTGTGAAGCCTTAGAAGTGAGTGAGACGAATCAGCGAGTGCTGTTGCATCGGGCACGCACGAAGGTGAGGGCAGCCATGCAGGAATATATGGCAGCCTAATAAGGGTGCCCAGAGTGTTGTCAAGGATGGTGCCTTCGGTGAAAACCTAGACATGCGGTTCGCTTAGGGTTGTATCCTTTCTCATTTACCTCCGTATATTTCCCAAACCCCTTCTTCATATTCTTTACCCAACCTGGTTTTTCTGACTCTCCATAAGTGGAATCCGCAACCTTAAGAAAATTCGAAATTGGTTTTCGTGTGTGTGTAAAGTAAAAAGGCCATACCCAAGAGGTGACCTGAGGTAGGCTCAAAGAAAAGAGGAATGGGGAAGAAGCATTCTGGACGACAGCGTTTGGAAGTGGGAAAGAGTGCAGAATCTTCTATGAGGACTGAGCCAGTAATTGTCGAATGCGGCGTTCGGTTTCGTGATAGCCACCCTCCCCGATTTTGACGTATTGAATGGTGCCTTTCTTGTCGATTAGGTACACCGTGGGCCAATAACGGTTTCGGTATCTTTTCCAGGTCACGAAATCGTTGTCGATGGGAACGGCATATTCAATGTCATGGTCTTTGACATAGTTTTTGACATTGCTCACCGACTCTTCATAACTAAATTCTGGGGAATGAACGGCAATGACGACGAGTCCTTGCTCTGCATATTTTTGATACCATTCTTTGATATACGGTTCGACGTTGTGGCAGTTGTAGCAGCCAAACGTCCAAAATTCGACAAGGACCACCTTGCCTTTTAAATCAGCAAGCTGGAGTGGTTGGGAGTTGATCCATGTCACATTGGAAATATCGGAAGCAGGAATGCCAGTGCTCCCTTCCCCATGATTGACAGCCAGAAATCCCCCCAAGGCAAGGATGGCCAGTCCTGCTAATGGTATTTTAAAAAATGATCGAGAATTCATATCATGTGCTCCCTTCAAGTCTAGGTCATTGGTGATCATATGGGGATGCTAACATGAAGTCTAGAATAATGTAGTTTTATTACAGTCAAAAGATAGGAAAAAAATACACAAACAATTAGTATAGGATACCAAATATGTGTGGACGATTTACTCTCAAGACAACTCCCGAAGTGTTGAAGGCACAGTTTCAGCTGAAGAAGGCGTTCATCGTGAACCCGCGGTATAATATTGCGCCTTCTCAACAGGTTGCTGGGGTGCGGATGAACGGAGAGGAAAGCGATCGAGAAGGCGTCCTGTTTCGGTGGGGATTGATTCCTTCTTGGGCCAAGGATCCCGCGATTGGAATGAAGTTGATTAATGCACGGGCAGAAACCGTGGCAGAGAAACCTTCGTTTCGTCGTCCATTTCGTCATCGACGATGTTTGGTACTGGCAGATGGGTATTACGAATGGCAGAAGGTGGGGCCAAAGAAGCAGCCTTATCTGATTCGATTCGCGGATGAACGCCCCTTTGCCTTTGGAGGGCTATGGGATCGGTGGACTGATTCCGAGGGTAACGAGATCGAAACGTGTACGCTCATGACTACTGAGCCCAACGAGTTAATGAAGCCCATTCATCACCGAATGCCAGTGATTGTTCAACCACAAGATTATGAGGTGTGGCTAGATCCTA
>CAZKRH010000334.1:0-2107 GCA_964555115.1 uncultured Nitrospiraceae bacterium
TTATTAGTCACCGATTATCAACCGTCAAAATGGCTGATCGGATTTTCATGTTGGAAGAGGGCCGAATCATTGAAAGTGGATCCCATCAGGAATTAATGGAACTGAATGGGCAATATGCAGGTCTATTTTCCCTTCAAGCGAAACATTACCAAAGAGAGCCTTCATCTCCCTCGCCTTCTTGGCAAACAAATTAACCTCCAGCCCAAATCTCTCCAGAATGGTGCCAGCGCTGTCATCCAGCGGTTATTTCCTGCTGGACCAGTACCTGAGAATACCTTCTTATTCTTGGTGGGGGTTTTTATTGAGCTATTGAGGTTGAAGGAATCTTCTGGAAAACTCAAAGACTGGGTAGGTTGAGGCTACAGCGAGAAAGTATGATTCAGCTCTAAAATTTGGGCCTTGTAGCCCTCAGGGGAAAGACATCTATTTTCCTTCCCCTGAGATGTGCCACATCGTCTAGTTGTTTGCCGAAGCTTGCAGGGCATCTGCTTCCATCTTTTTCCGCAAACTGAGGGGACGCATATCCGTCCACACTTCCTTGATTCGATCCAAACAGACTTGTTTGAGGCCGGTGGTCCCTTCGTCAAACCACCCGAGGGCATTCTCCCGGTCCGCAGGCCAAATAGAATATTGCTCTTCGTGGTTGAGCACCACCTTGTAAATTGTTGTATCTTCTTCTTCATCTTGATACATCACAGACCCCTTTCGTTTTACCTAATCACTTCACTACATACGATTGCTAGCCTTCACTTTTATCAAATGTGAGAGGATAGTTTCCCCTCATCTTCTTGAGCTTGTACCATATGAGATCGAGGATCACCAATCAGGCTTACCCTCAGGCCTTCTCTTACCCTTCAAGGGGAATCAAATGCCCTTTGCCTTCCAAAGAAGCCAAATCTAAATCAGCGACACATTGTACTTTGACATAATTGAGGCTCAAGGTCCCAGCCAAATGAATCTCCCCGGTTTCATTTTCAAAATCCGCCTTGGTTAAATCGCATAAATCATTTTGAAGTTGAACTCCTAATTCAGTTCCACCCTTCGTTTCAGTAAACTTGATATGCACATAACCCCGATCAATGGCCTCTTTTAATCCCTTGACCGTTTTTTCAGGCCGAAGACCAGCTTCCACATGATGGTCTCCCTTTGATAACCGTTCCACGAGCTCATTCATTTCACATTCTCCCTACGGATTTTGGTTATTGGTTTACAAATGAAGATATCGAATCCCCATCAATTCTTCGTCCTCATCACTATACAGGGAGAGGAATTTTTCTGGCGATACGACAATGACCGTATTCGGGTATGCTCAAGGCTACGAGTGTTTGAGGATTATCAATTGATACCAAAAGGACATATTCCCAAAATTCCACAAAAAAACATCTAATTCGGCAAACTATTCATCAATTGGCCAAATGGGGGCCGAAGGGTTAAGTAGGGGCAAGGATCAATCTGTCGAGGTGTATGCCATTGAAGGGAAAAGCGTTGAATCACCATCGCGACAATCCATTGAGCTTCCATCATGGCTAATTGTTCTCCGATGCAGTGACGCGGTCCACCAGAAAAGGAGAAATAGGCGTATCGAGGTCGTAGAGAATAGCTGTTCTTCAAAAAGCCGTTCAGAATCCCATCATGGCTGGGGAGAATACACCGAAGAAATATCCCATATTGGAATGGTAGAGTCTCGAAGACCAGCAGCCAGCCTATGTGTTTCGGAGGAGAAACTAAGCGACTCGACAACCTGTCCAACCTGAGTGTTCCAGATTCTCTTCCCATTCGAAATATCCCATACCCTGACATTTCCCAATTCATCTCCAGATGCAAGAAATTTTCCCTTTGGAGAAAAAGCCAGAGCCCGAATCCAATACGACTCAGATCCGTGCTGATCAAACATGACCGCCCCCGTTTCTGCTTCCACTAATAAAAATCCTGATTTTCCGTCCTTCTGGGTATCAAAAGCCAATCGGGAACCATCGGGAGAAAAGATCAAATTCCACACACCGTAGGCAATCCCAGATTCTTTTTTGTGCCATAGTAACGTTGGCTCCGATCCATGAAGTCCCCATACCTCAATGATCGTTTGATGTCCATTGACTGTACCATCATA
>CAZKRH010000335.1:0-1882 GCA_964555115.1 uncultured Nitrospiraceae bacterium
GCGTACTCTCAGTACGTGAGCACGACAAAAGGGCGAGAACGCCGCTGGCGGCTTTTTTCAACATTCCCTGAAGGGAAAACTGGCTAGGCCTCGGATAGGGGACTACGCCTTATGACGTATGGTGTAAACTCGTAGCAGAAAGAAAAACACAACTATCCAAAACTTTAAGGAAATAGAACAAAGGAGAAGAGAGATAAGGCAGGACTTCCGTTAAAAAAAGGCGTGAGGGGTTGTCAGTAAACTATTTTCCTCCTGGGGTCACCAGGATACCGATCTTATTGGATTGTTTCTGTTTTTGATCAAAGGATTTTTCATATTGAACCATAGCCTTAGTGGCTGATCTGCCATGTAGGTTCACCACTGGATCTAAATTTTCTGAGGCTGCGGGATGAAGAATTTGGCTTTGTTTTGCCCAACTCACTGAATTCCCAAAGTTCGGATGTAGCATAACCGGGCTTGGGCTACACCCAACGATGAAGGCCATGAGCAACAACACTATAGCCATCTGAACCTCGTATGCTTTCATTCTTCTTTCTCTTGAGGCACTAAATGGCCAAGCTTACCATCAAACATGGTTTCCGGTTCCACATCCAAATTTTCTGATAAATCAGTGGTTTCAAACATAGAAAACGGACGCTGCTCTAACTCGCCAAGAATGTAGAACGTAAAGTCGTCTGGCTCAACAAAGCCATCGGTCGGCAAAGAATGATTTTTCGTATTGAGCGGTTTCACGATATGGGGAGTGACAATGATGATCAATTCGGTTTCGTTCTTCTCGAATTGACTACTTCGGAATAGCATTCCTAGTATTGGAATATCCCCGAGGAAAGGATATTTGGATATACTTTCTCTCACGTTGTCTTGAATTAAACCAGCAATCGCAAAACTTTGTCCATCAGCCAATTCGATAACAGTGGACACTCGTCTTGTGAGAAACGCAGGTACTCCAGCCACCGTTCCTCTAGAATCATCGATTTCAGAGAATTCCGGCGTCACTTGCATGCTTATTTTTTCCGGGCTCAACACGGTGGGTTTAAAAGTCACCGCCACACCAAATTGCTTAAATGTAATGGAATTCGCTCCCAACGCTTGCGCGATGAGGATAGGGACTTCTCCACCTGCCAAAAACGTGGCCTCTTGTCCACTGGTGGTCACCAGATTAGGTTCGGCGAGTATTTTCACCAAACCCTGGGTCTTCAGGGCATCGATAAAAGCTGTGAAGGTCGTGGTTCCACTTTGAATCTGAAAAAGGGCGTTCACGGCAGAACCAATCGTATTTGTAATTGATGAACCATCAATTCCCGCGCTGGTGAGCCCACCTAATTGGCTGATCCCAAAATTACTTCCACTGATCACGGAAAAATTTATCCCTAACCGACGAGCCAGGCTCCGATTCATTTCTGCAATTCGCACTTCAATCATCACTTGGTGGTTGCCTCCCACCTGAAGAAGGTTGAGGACCTTTTTAGGAGCAAACGCTTCGGCCAGAACCAAGGCATGCGTAAGATTTATCGCGCTTGTGACAGTGCCAGAAAGAGCGATGTAATCTTGATTAGCGGTAATCTGAATATCTTTTTCATTCAATAGTTCATAGATTTGTTCTTTCAACCAGGTTAACCCTAGAACCACTCTCAACTCATATGTTTTCAAAACCTGTTCATCCTGATCCCACAGCGTTAAATTCGTTTCCCCGACCTGCTTTCCCACCAGGTAGATCTGAGTTGGCGAAAGGACCAATGCATCGGCAAATTTCGGATCAGCCAATGAGGCCCGACGAATCTGTTTGGGACTGTTGATAATCCGAGATTTTCCCACCTCTATTTCTAAACGAGGATGGGTTACTTCCAGACTCCACGCAGGCACAGCGACACCACAGTACAGC
>CAZKRH010000336.1:0-2167 GCA_964555115.1 uncultured Nitrospiraceae bacterium
GATTCCCCCACGGCGAAACGCGAAGCCAATGAGGTGTAATAACTCCCTTGATACGCTCGCCATCCGGGATGCCAATCTTCGTCAGATTCAACAGCAAGGTCGGTATGCCTGGCGCGTAGCCAGTGGGTATACTCGACAGAGCTTGGCGGAGAATGCGGTGTTTCGGTTTAAAACCCTCTTCGGCCCCAAACTGCGAGCTCGACGGTTTGACAATCAGAAGGCGGAAGGACTGATAAAGTGCGACATTTTAAATCGAATGAGGAGTTTGGGTATGCCGGTGTCAGAGAGAATTTTCTAAGCATACCCATGACGTTGGAAAGTTTATTGGGATTTGGAATTATGCAACAATGCCCACAAGACACCGAAAATTCAGAGGATGATCATGAACCAAGTTAACCTTGGAGTGGCTTGGTGTGCCTACGATTGGCACCAGGGTGGCACCAATGAGATTCCTAGAGCCATTAGAGAAAGATGAATATTTTTCCAAAGGCGGAAACTCCAGGGATTTTAAATTCTTCAACATCCCCTGCACTATCAGTCCCCATCCGTGCTCATCGGCACTATATCAATAGATTACACTTCCCTCCAGGAAGCCATAGTCCCAATTAGCACCGATAGTACCTGATAGTTCCGCCACAAAACCGCCACAATCTGGCCAGCGGATCATACCTTCGCTGCCATCTGACCACGCGATCTCTGTGACCCCAAACCTGACCAGACCGTGGAAGACCGAGGGGTATCAAACACACAGGAATAGGATAAGGGAGTGGTGGCGGGAGGTCTGCCTGATAGGACTTAGTCCGGTAGCCGAGTGGTCACCTGTCCTTGGAAAAAGAGTGAGGAAATTCGTTGGCCATGTTTGATGATTGGAAACGGTTTTCTCCCGGGCTCTTCAGGAACATTGCAATTTGTAGCCGCGAGCTTATCCCTGCATTCCCGCATGGCATTTCAACGCATCGAGAGCGGCTTCCAACATTATGACATCCCGTTCATCCCCTGGTATTGTCAAGTTAAGTGAATTTGAACAAAAATTAGACAACACACGAATTCATAACTCATTGATTGTTCAAGATTCAGGTTACTGGCCCGAGGTAAAAATCAGCCCA
Source organism: uncultured Nitrospiraceae bacterium (assembly GCA_964555115.1). Classification (GTDB taxonomy): domain Bacteria; phylum Nitrospirota; class Nitrospiria; order Nitrospirales; family UBA8639; genus CAZKRH01. The sequence goes on from CAZKRH010000336.1 coordinate 1,107, forward strand.
ATTTGACTTAAGTTGACAATACCAAAGCTCGAATAGATCCATTGTAGAATTTTCGCCATTTTTACTGTCTCTCCCTCCACGGATCACCCCCCTCTTTTGGGGAATTGTGTAGAAAAGACGCTTAGACGTAGTCTTTTAAAATATTCGACAAACGGGAATAAATCCTGCCCAATTAAAACAGGGAGGAGCACGAGATGAAAAAACAGGACACACAAAAGAGGAAAGAAGCCTACACCAAGCCCGAGGTGTATACGCATGAGCCGCTCCGGAACATCACGGCTATTGGCCCTGACGTCATGCCTCTCTCTGTTCCTCCTAGTGGTGGTATTTAATTACTGAGCCTTACCAGGACTAGAACCTAGTCTCGCTCAGAATGATTATCGGGGAAGTGGTTCGTCACCAATCATGGACCACTCCCTGGCGTGACCTTGGTTCAGGCTCTTGTGTGGAACGTGGGAACCTGTGGGTTTATCTACGTGTTATGCCCCAGAACAGTCCACCGATCAAAACACTCATGGCGAGCGAGAGGTAACACATGGGGAGGCTGCCGAAGCCCACAGGGCACACATCGCCTTTAATCAATTCGAGCACTGTTGCAATCGCAGCCAGGCCGACAACGAGGGCGGTGCCCGTCCAGAAGGGGTATCTGCCAGCGGAGCTGCCCAAGGCCAAAGACAAAAAAACGCCAAGGCCAATCAACCCGTATCCGGCAAAGGCGACGTAGCACGCAGGGACGGCTTGGCCAATGATCGGACAGGCTTCGCCCGTTTGGTACTGGTCGTAGGAAAGGCGCCCCGCGCCCCAAAGACCAAATAAGACCAGGACGATAAGCGTGATTCGAGTAATCATGGGATCAGATTCTGCCTGTCGTACGAAAATGTTTCGTTGTTGGATCCATCAAGACGGTTTAGGCCAGCCCAAAATTCTTACCTTTTACCAAGCACTAGCTAGTTTGTTGTCGCCTCGGTGCTGGTGTTTTGGCTGTTTCGGGAAACGAGCGTGGAGCCAATTTCCGGTGTGGCAAACGTCTCAGTACGACCTGATAGGTACGTGACTTCAAC
>CAZKRH010000337.1:0-1634 GCA_964555115.1 uncultured Nitrospiraceae bacterium
GGCCGGCGAAATCAGCGCCAGTGTTGGAGCCCAAGTGCGCGATGCTGTTAAGGGGACTATTTCCGGAGTAAAAGTCGTGATTCAAGAGCCTTTCAAAAAAGAACCCTAACCGATAGGAATTAATGTAAGTTTTATTTTTTCTGGAAAAAGCTTTATCTGGAGAGGAACAAAGGGGGTTCCCTTTTGTTCCTCTCTTTTTTGGTTCTGTCGCAAATACTCGACCGAGACGAAAAAGTTTTGATGTATTGCCTGTACTACGCAGCGAGGGCATAGAACATTTCAGCGGGAGATTTCTTGTTTCCCTCTGACGTTTGCATCTGCCCTTTCCTGATCATCGCCATGACTTCAATCCCAGCTAAGGTACGTTGGGCAGCATAAAAGTTTTTGAAGCCCAGCATGGGTCGCGTCGGTATTGTCAAGTTAAGTGAATTTGACCAAAAATTGGGCACTACACGAATTCATAACTCATTGATTGTTCAACATTCAGGTTACTGGCCCGAGGTAGAAAATCAGCCCAATTTAAGTTAAGTTGACAATACCTAAGTATTGCCTAAACGGAAACTAGATGTCTCTCGGCTTTTTCCGCCCTCACAAGCTTGTCGTCTCTACCTTGAAGGGAGTTGGTAGGTGATTTCAGGCCACACTGCCTTCCCCGCAGAAGCCTTTCGGATAATCCCTTGTGCCTCTGTTGCTTGAAACGCCATCACATCAGTCTGAACAAAAAATTGATTGATCCCTGAGATGCCTTTAAATTTTCCGGTTCCCCCCGTAAAGGTAAAGTTTCCCTTACAATTCCCGGGACTTCCATAACATGCCCATTTGGCAAAGACCTTATTGTCATCCTTATCGGTGAGAATGCACCGGCCATGTCCCGTTTGGTACAGGGTCGCTAAATTCGTTTCAATGGTTGCAGGGCACACCATCGTCGCAGCATTTAAGGCTTCCTTGTCGTTTCCAACTACCATGATCCCCATAAACACTCCAACCAGATAGACCTGCTCTTCCTCTAATTGAAAAAGCATCCCTTGACCTTCCCAGGCCGCCACTCCCCTCAGAACGTCTTGCTCAATCCCTTGAGCCTGTGCAGTTCCACCCATACATCCCAACATGACCCAGCCCATGACAATGACCATCATGGTGTTTCGAAACTGTCGCATTACACCCATATAAATCCTCCTTATTTTCTACCCTCTGGTTAATCATATCTTGAAGTGTACAGAAATTTCCAAAATGAGCGCAACACATTCGACATTATTTTTAGGGGCATGACTAATTAAGAGGGTGTTTTCGAAGGACCGTTGAGGAACAATTGGTAGAGGGTTCGTCCGTGATAATTAAATCAAAATTCACATTCCTTCAGGTGCAAGTAGAAGGGGCGGTGGTTGATTCCGCGGCATCGGCCGAGACGAGTTTTCGCGTAACCCCAGAAGCCTTCCATCAGTGTTGTCAACTTAACCCGCTTTTGGCAGACTGGCGTGATGAAAATTCAACCACCCAGCTACCAACGCCATCGCTTTCCTTCTGAAATTATTAGCCACGCCGTCTGGTTGTACCACCGCTTCTGCCTCAGTTTCCGTGAAGTCGAAGAATTGCTGGCCGAACGCGGCATCACCGTCACCTATGAAACCGTTCGC
>CAZKRH010000338.1:0-2324 GCA_964555115.1 uncultured Nitrospiraceae bacterium
ATTGAACATCTTAAGATTTGGCCAACAGCAGTGAATTATCCCTATGGGTATTACCCGTATCGATATCAGCCCTATTGGTACGGCCCGTATTACTGGAATCCCTATTACTTTGGCCCTTACGGAAGGCCCTATTATTGGTGAATCGTCAGTACTACACGCTTGGAGAAAAAGTTCGTTCCGGAAATGCAACACTGGCACAAAAAGTTGTAAAGCAAAAAGGAGCCCTTCCATGGATATCACTTCACGACACTTCGCATTCGGCTTTGGCACCATTCTCTTTCTGAGCCTCACCCTCAGTTGCAAACCCGGGTATTCATTTGAACCGAGCTCCGACCGGGTCAAAGAAGGCACGCAAGCGGCCCTGGCACCCGTCTACAACTTCACCATGGATGACATTGATGGCCATCCCGTTGACCTTCAACGCTTTCAGGGAAAAGTCCTGCTTCTCGTCAACACCGCTAGCCTGTGTGGCAACACCCCGCAATACGGAGGATTACAAACGCTGTATGAGCAATACCAGGAACAAGGGTTAGAAATTTTGGCCTTTCCCGCCAACAACTTCGGGAAACAGGAACCGGGGACAAACGAGGAGATCAAATCATTTTGCTATACGAAATACGCGTTAGAATTTCCGTTGTTTACCAAAATCAGTGTGAAAGGTGAGGACACCCATCCATTGTATCAATATTTAACAAAGGAAAGTCCCTTCCCAGGCGAGATTAAATGGAATTTTCAAAAGTTTTTAGTCGATCGACAAGGAAACATCATTGCTCGATACCGTCCAGGGCTCAAACCCTTATCCCCACAGATTGTGACTGGTATTGAGGAGGCTCTATCCAGAAGCTAAGGGTCCGTCACGAAATAACCGGTACAATTGGGAGGCCCAGATTTGAGATCGGGGCAAGGCGCGAGGACTGCGCATACTCCGCGGTATGGAAAGGACGAGCAACGCCGCCAGACGGGATGGACCGACGCCCAAACAGGGGAAGTTATTCTTGCGCGAACCCTAAGGAACGGAAGCGCCCCACCCTGCCTCATCATCATACAATTCAAACTGAACGAGCATCTCGTGTTCAATGACCCAATCTTCTAACCGCATTCGAATGCCTGTGTTTCCCAACATCCCCCATTTTGTGCCTACTGCTTGACGATAATAAAATTCTACCAGGCACTGAAACACCTGAAAGTTGAGGGGCCCATCATACCCGTCTGGATGCGAAACCAACAGTGGTTCATTCTCTGTCCCCTCACGCGCTAGCTGCCGAACATCAACACACACATTGGCATACGCCTCATCTTCAACCTGCAAGTCAAAAAAAACGCGCGAGCCCACGTGGTCCTCATCGCTTCCGAAGGCAGGGGAATTGACCACACATCGACGAAAGGCCATAGTCGCAACTGGCATGGATCGTAGTCCTCGCTCGTTGGCAGGATATCCACACGCACAAATCACATTTGACAACGTCTCGCGCACCATCTACCCATGACCATCTCATGTCAAGCAAAAGGACCTGATCCAAGACGCCTCGCCACCCCGCATATATGGAAAAAACAGATCGGTAATTTTTTGCAATATGGACAATCAGATCCAAATCATACGAAAGGCTTTCACAAGGTGGATGAGGAGCAGGGGCACGATGAGAAATACAAAAAATTCAATTTACTTCAATCAACCACCGATAAACATGTGTTTAGGCAAAAGGACCCAAAAAAGGTTGCGGCGTTCGAAATACAGGACATCTTCTGACTCATGAGTACATCCACTGAATCCAAACAGTCGAAGGCCATGGATAAACGCCATGCCCAGGGAAGGTCTGTCAAACGAACAACCAAAAGCCTAAGGGAATCCGTCCGGCGAAGAAAAACTAATGAAATCGTCGCGTTTTTTGGTGAAGGGGTTGAATGCAAGGGAAAGATTACCAACCACGGAAACATTCGGATTGACGGACGCTTTGAAGGGGAAATTCATACCAAAGGCTCACTGATTGTTGGCCATCAAGGCATGATTGAAGCCAAGGTCAAGGCCGGGTCCGTCGAAAGCGAAGGCACGATCATTGGGGATATCACGGCAAAGAACAACGTCAAACTCAGCAGCACCGCTAGGGTAGACGGCGAACTCAATACCCCGCAACTCTTCATGGAAAACGGCGCCATACTCCATACTCCGTGGACCCTGCGGATAAAAAACGCAAAAATCAGCGGCCGTCACGTAAATGCCAAAGGCCTCACCGACATTGAATCCCACGGTGTGGATCAGACCCATCCGTTCACCAAAAAGTAACAGACCGCTTTTCAAAACCTCCCCCAAAATTAACCTATCCCAT
>CAZKRH010000339.1:0-8958 GCA_964555115.1 uncultured Nitrospiraceae bacterium
AATAGTAATTGATCAAAACCTCTACCCCCATTGTTGGCAAAGCGAATCAAGAATGATATTTACAACTTTACCTTAGGTTAACGAGGGATTTTCTCATCAGCCCCTATGACACCTCCGACCACTCCATATCGCATCCCGATCTCCACCTATAGGCTTCAATTTAATCAATCCTTTACCTTTCGTGACGCCGCCGCTCTCATACCCTATCTCCATGAACTTGGCATCTCAGATTGCTATGCCTCCCCTTATTTAAAAGCCGTGCCGGGCAGCACACACGGGTACGATATTATTGACCCCACCTGTTTAAACCCAGAAATTGGATCGCTTGAAGAGTATCAGGAATTTATTGATGTCCTCAAACAATATGGCATGGGACAGATACTGGATATCGTCCCTAATCATATGGGCATTGCTCAAGGTTGGAACGTTTGGTGGCAAGATGTGTTAGAAAATGGACCCTGTTCTCATTATGCACATTACTTTGATATCGATTGGCATCCCATCAAAGATGAACTCGAAAATAAAGTATTGCTCCCGATTCTTGGTGACCAATACGGGATTGTGTTAGAAAATCAAGAAATCACCCTCTCCTACCATGTTGGGGAATTTTTTCTCCAATATTATGAATATCGCTTTCCCCTTGATCCTACATCATGGATATTGGTTCTCAGTTTTCGGCTCGAAGAATTACTTGATCAAACCGATCCAGCTGATTTGGATGTTCAAGAACTGCAGAGTATCACCACGGCCTTGGGAAATTTACCTCAGAGAACAGAACAAGATCCCTCACGAATTGAGGAGCGGTATCGAGAAATTGAGGTCATCAAAAGACGAATGGCAACTCTTGTACACGACAGTTCCGTTATTACAGAATTCATCAATGATAATCTTGAATTCTTAAATGGCACGAAGGGCGTCCCCCCAAGCTTTGATATTTTGGACGCACTGATCAGTAGTCAAGCTTACCGCTTAGCCTACTGGAGGGTTGCCGCCGAGGAAATTAATTACCGACGATTCTTTGATATCAACCAATTAGCAGCTATCCGGATTGAAGATTCCCACGTATTTCACACGGTCCATTCTTTTGTATTAGACCTGTTAGACAACCATGCGATCACCGGACTCCGGATTGACCATGTGGATGGCTTATACGATCCCCATGCGTACCTCACCCAATGGCAACAATGGGCACAGCAAGAACTGGGCTGGACCCAAGATACCCAGGGACGCTCTCTGTTTCTCCTTGTCGAGAAAATTTTGGGTAAAGGGGAAACGCTCTGCGAAGATTGGCCTATTCATGGGACCAGTGGATACGATTTTCTCGCCTTGGTCAATAATATGTTTGTGGACACCAGCCACCGACGGGCATTCGATGATCTGTACACAAAATTTATCAAAGAACGAATTTCCCTTGAAAATTTAGTGTATGAAAATAAAAAAATCATTATGCATAATTCCATGGCTAGCGAAATCAACGCCTTGGGACACCAACTCAATATTCTGTCTGAAAAAAATAGACGCTCTCGAGATTTCACTCTGAACAGTCTTATTCATACTATTCGTGAAATCATAGCCTGTTTTCCAGTGTATCGAACCTATGTCACTCCTAATCCTGAGGAACATGTCACCGATCGGGATCGGGCCTATATCCGATTGGCGGTGACCATAGCCAAACGAAAAAATCCAGCAACCAATATCTTCGTGTTTGATTTTGTGAGAGATCTGTTACTGAAAGGACTTGATGATTCCGCACAACTTCATTGGCAGGAGGTACATCCCTTTGTCATGAAATTTCAACAAACGACAAGCCCCGTCACGGCAAAGGGTGTCGAGGACACGGCCTTTTATATCTACCATCGTTTAATTTCATTAAATGAGGTGGGTAGTGACCCCTCTCAGTTTGGAACAACCCTGCCAGCTTTCCATGAGCGAATGCGGGAACGTCAAGAACGGTGGCCAGACTCGCTTTCCACCACATCGACCCATGACACCAAACGTAGCGAAGATATTCGGGCTCGTATTAACGTATTGTCCGAAATGCCTAAAGAATGGAAAGCCGCCATTACGCGTTGGCATCGGATGAATAAAAAGAAAAAAGGGAGTGTTGAAGAACAACTGATTCCTGATAAAAATGAAGAATACTTACTGTACCAAACCTTGCTAGGCGCCTGGCCTCTCACTCCCATGAACGATGAGGAATATGAGACCTTTGTGAACCGAATCCAAGGGTACATGACGAAAGCCCTTCGAGAGGCAAAAATTTACACCAGTTGGATTAATCCCAATGACGGGTATGAACAGGAAACTCGAAATTTTACCCAACGTATTTTAGACAGAAAAAAACCTAACCTTTTCCTTGAGGATTTCCTCCGCTTTCAAGAAAAAATCGCCTATTGGGGGATGCTGAATGCCTTATCACAGGTGGCCATAAAAATCCTGGCACCTGGAATCCCAGATTTCTATCAGGGATCCGAAATTTGGAATTTCACGTTGGTAGACCCAGACAACCGAAATCCCATAAATTATGAGGGACCCAAGGCCATGCTGGAAGAATTCAAAACCTTTCAGCACCCTCTTTCTCCCATTGAACTTGGGCCATTAGTGGAACACTGGCCAGATGGCCGGATTAAATTGTATGTTACTCAGCGCCTCCTCAATTATCGGAAACAATTCCCCCACCTGTTTCAACAGGGGCACTATACTCCCCTTGAACCCTTTGGAGAAAAAAGCGAACATATCTGCGGTTTTCAACGCCAATGGGAAAACCATGCTATACTAGTCCTAGTTCCAAGGTTTCCATCAAAAATCTTCTCGTTTCCTCCGATAAGGACAGAGGAAGCCATAGATTGGGGGCAAACTTATATTTCTATGACGGCTGATTCCTCTCCCCAGAACTGGACCAATATATTGACTGGACAAACCCTAGGGAGTCACTCAACCGACCGAGGCTCTGCCTTATCCGCCAAAGAGATTTTCCAACATTGTCCCATTGCCATTTTGGAGCACATGCCATGACATCTTATTCCACAGAATCAGGCAATCACCAACACTCCTCCACCCAAAGTAATGACCCACCGTTAGGATGGGGATGGGAAGGACATGTCCACTTTCCTGAAGATTCTCCATTCTGGTCAAAACTTTTTAAGAATTGGCCAGAACTTCGTTCAGGAATTGCCTTTAGTGTGGTGTTTGTGGTTGGGGGAATTCTTGGAGGAAGTTTAGCGGCTCTGCTATTGAACAATCGACAAAAATCGCATGACCATACCACTTAATTTATTTTTTACTTGGAGGCGCTCCAATGAGCCAACAATCTGATTCAAGCTGGGTGACAATGTTTGTCTTTGTCGGAGGGTTTATTGTCGGAGCAGGTGCTGCCCTGTTTCTAACACCAGAATCTGGGTCACATATCCGTGAACGCCTATCCAAAGGTGCTAGAACTGCACAAGAAGAATTCACAGGTACCGCTGAAGAAACAAAAGAAGCCGTGGGGAGTTTAGCTAGGGAAGCTCAACGGACCATGAAAAAAACCGCATCCCGATTGAATGCGGCAGTGGATGCCACCAAAGAAGCCATCATTTCAGATTTGGACTCATCTTCATCTGAGGGAAGCTAACCACAACGGCTATCCCCTCATTTCATACCAAAGCCCCTGAAACGGTTCTGACTCCTACTGGTTCGCTTCCATTAACGTTTGGAAACGAGAAACACCCCAAACCCAATAGCTCCCCAGTTAGGACTTGAGAGAAAATAACTTGAACAAATTCGCAACAAGATTTGGGTCAGATTTGGACGGAACGATTGAGGAAAACCCGAGGCATAGCACAGCTATGGTGAGGGTGTTTCGATTGAGGCCCGTTCAAAGATGGCCCGAAGATTGGATGCGAGATGTCCAAGTTATTTTCTCTCAAGTCCTTAGGAGGATTCTTTTTTGGGATCCCATTGATGATCAGCCTCTACCGCATCAAGGATCCGTTCAAACACATCTGGGACAGCCGACGCAACTTGACTCCAACTAGAAATCATGGGTACCCCTAAAGGGTCTTTCACAAACGTTTCTGAAGCTAGTTGAAGACCCTTCAAAAATGCTTCCACAGCCGTCCGCTCACCATGCCGATCAAATTTTAATCCATTAATGGCCGCAACATTTTCATATTTTTTAATGGTTTCCTGAGCAATTTGTAGATAGGTGGCTCGTAACGTTTTTAAAGAAGGTTCCGACAAAATCATCCCATCACTGGCCAACGTTCTAAAAAGGGTTTTGGCAATATCGACACTCATTTTTAACAATCCACTATCCGGATCATCTGCTGATAAAAGCTGGTGCTTGTGTTCATACTGATCAGTGAGGTCAACTTGGCAGACACGACGATTGGCACAATTACGATGCACTTCGGCAAGAATCCCAATTTCCAACCCCCAATCGCCAGGAAATCGATTGATCCACGCCAAATCGGTGACCATGGCAAATTCACCGGCCAAGGGATACCGAAAGCCTTCCAAAAATGACAGGATGGGATGTTGTCCCACTAAACGAAGAAGACTCCGAATAAGCGGCAAGACAAATAACCGAGTCACTCGCCCATGAAGCTGATCAGTCACACGTGGGTAATAGCCTTTCGAAAATTCATACCCCAAATTAGGATTCCCCACGGGATAACATAAGCGAGCTAAAAACTCTCGATCATAGGTCAGGACATCACAATCATGCAGAGCAATCACTTTACTTTCTTCTCGAGCCAGGACATATCCAAACGCAATCCAACAGGATTGCCCTTTTCCCGGAAGGCCGATATCAATATCTTGGGTCGTGAACAGGTGCAACAGATCTTGAATCCTCTGCCCATCGATCCAAAGCAAACGAACCCTCTGAGGAAGTGATTGAAAATACTCTTTCGCTCGACGAAACTCTAAAGCGGAAGCCTTGCCAATAGCCACGACGATTTCATGCAAATACGGAACATGTCGAAGATGGTCAACAATGGTGGGCAACGCTGACCCTTCCAGCTCGGAATAGAGACAAGGTAAGACCAAAGCAATTGGTTGTTTTTCCGAGTTTTCGGTCAGTTCTTTCTCTAAACGATCCACATTGGGAGGACCCAAACGGTGGAGCGTCGTAATAGAACCATATTGGTAGAAATCAGCCATAAGAAAACCCTATATCAAATATGACCAGGAAGGAAACAATTTGCTCGCAAGGCAAGATCTCTATCGACGTCTCACCACATGATTATAAATGACGAAGATCATCAGACTCATCATTTTTTCCTCGATGAGAAAGCCGTTGTTCAAGAAAATCTTTGGCCAAATCTTTGGCTCCCAATCCAAAGGCAAGAGCTGCCGCCAATACCAGTCCCCCAAACGTCAAACCAAACCCAACAACCACGATGGTCTCGGCAATGCCTAATTGTTCTAAAGCCATGGCCACTGCCGCCAGTTGAATGCCCCAACGTGTTAAGGCTGCCAAAAACCGTGCGGGAGGAAGGCCAGCATTGACCGCTCCAATGAGCACCGCTTGCGAAAGAAAGTTTGAAAGAAAAAACCCGCCAATGACAATAAACACGGCGGTAAAAAAATAGGGAAGGTAGGCAATCACAGAATCCGTTAACTTGTTCACGGGATCTAATCGTAAAACTGCCAAACCCACGATCACAAAAAAACTCAGCACAACCCATAACACAATTCGTCCCGCTAAATACGAAGGCAGGGATTTCACGCCGCCTCGAGTAAGAGTCGCCGTCAAACCAATGCGTTGACAGAGAAGATCAAACCGAACAACCCGAAACAATCGTTCGACCGTTTGAGCACTAAACCACGAAATGAGCCCACCTAAAAAAATCACGACTACCATTCCTAAAATATTGGGAAGGAGGGCCAAGACACTTTGCCCAATGATCCGAAGGGGATCTAAGAGGGCCGTATTCAAAAATGATTCAAATGATTCCATAGTCTTGAAGGACCAACACAATTCTCAATATTTTGAAGAGTCACCTTGAGGACGTTATCCAAGATTCGTGAACGACTGCTATGGCACGAGATGTGGCCAAATTGTCAAATCCTTTTCGTGACATAGGCCACCCTCCGCCTCACACCATGGAAAACCCTTCTTTCAATCGATACCATCTTGTGACGATGACTCGTTTGGGACAGCCTCCTACGAACATCCCCATCGTTCCAGCAAATAACACTTCTCTTTGGCAAAAGCATCACACAGAATTTCAATACGTTCTTCAGCTTCTGGAGAAGTTAACCCCTGGGTTTCAAGGACGAAGGATGCCGTTCGTCCTAAATACAACGGGGTCAACGCTTTGAGTAAATGATCTTGAACGATGGTTTTATGATGAAAAGCCAACGCCGCATCAAACACCACTTTGGCCCATAATTCATCAGATACCCGAAACACCTTCGGCGGAAGTCCGTGTAAATGAAGAAGAGCTTCCATGACAGGAGGAGAAAAAATCCTTTCCCAAATTTCCCGTAAATCAACCACCCCTTGTTGAAAACTGTGAACCATGTTCTCAACATTGACCTTGACCGGTTCCAACTCTACCTCATATTGGGAACCAATGAGGGGAATGGAAATCGAACCTGTTTCTTGAGACCAGATGGATTCATGTTCTTCCATGAGAGAAAAGAGTGCACCTACCACCTCCACCAACATTCCAGAGAGATCCTGTGTGGGATCCTTGGGATTATGAATTTTCGCCCCAAGAAAACTCTGACAAATGCGAGCCCCACTCGCAATGGCTTCCGTGGTCATCCAAATATCAATGCCAAATTTAGCGACTTCAGATTGCCACACTTGTTTTTGCAAATACCGTTTCGCTAAATCACCGGAAAATCCAAACTCCCCTCCAATGGGCTGCCGGATTTTTGCGCCATACAGAGTTCGGGTCAGAGGGTACGCAATCGAATTGGTGATCGTACCATCATATTTATGACGTAAATAATAGGGGGCGACATAATCATACTCTCCACTTAACACCGGGCGGAGCAGCAAATCCATCCATTCGGGGGTAATACTTCGAAGATCCGAGTCAACCACGGCACAGGCTTTAGCACCCAACCGGCTGGCCACCTCAAACACGGTTCGAAATGCACTCCCTTTACCCGGAATTCCCATGTATGGAGTCACAATTCTTTTTAAAGGACTTTGGGTTTCGCTCACCAACATAGCCCCATTATCAATCGTGGCAGAGGCCACCACCTCTGGTGTGCCATCTGTCGATCCACCATCAGAATTGACCAGAACAGCTCGTCGACCGGGAAAATATTTTCCGAGCCCAGTAGTGACCGCATGAACCACATGGCCAATCGTATCGGCATTGTTGTAGCTAGGGATTCCCACCACAATGTCCGTCTCACCGATTTGCTCCAGATGGGCTTCCGTTTCGGCCGGAAGAATTAAATCTGACACACTCATAGTTTGATCGACCTCAGTCCCTCTTTGTTAAAAAATTAGGGGAATCAGGATACCATTCATCTTGGCCCTATTCCTATAGAACATTATTGACTCAATATTAATTGTATTCACTTAGGTTTTTAAACTTATATACCTTGGCCTAACAGGTAGTAAGTCACATAGAACAGAAAACAGTAACTAATTGTTTTCATTAAACTTTCTAGCAATTCTTTCCGGATCTATGTAATACAAATAGAATGGGCTAAGGATGCCAAAAGAAAAGATAGACAAGGAATGGTAATCAAGGAAGGAAGAAATTTTCTGTAAGGGTTCAGAAATAATCAACAAATCATGAGACCCTCCTTTAACCTAGAACCAGCAGTTGGGCATGAAAGTCTGCCCAACTGCTGGTTCTAGGTTAAACACAAAGGCCCTTAGGACAATAAAAGTCATCCTAAGGGCCTAGACAGTGTACAAGAAAAATTTTAGAAAAAATTATCTACGATATCATCAAAGAAAATTGAATGAATCTCCTTTGAAGATAAAGAGTTTACTGAAGCACAAATTGCCCACGACGATTTTGCTGCCAGCAGGCTGGGTTCGATTCATGACAAATGGGCCGTTCTTCACCATAACTAATCACGTCTATTCGACCACCAGCAACACCCAAATCCTTAAGATAGCTACTGATTGATTGGGCACGACGCTCACCCAACACTAGGTTATATTCGGTTGTCCCTCTTTCATCACAATATCCTTGAATGGTGACATTGGAATCTTCGTAGGTGGAATTTAACAATGTGGCATTGGCCACTAAAATTTCGGCAGCATCGTCTCGAATGATATACTGATCATAGTCAAAAAAAACATGGCTTAACCCAACCATCGAATCTCCTCCACCCATCGACTTCGTCATTCCAGCAGGAATTTCTCCAAGGGGTTCAATGCCTAGATTACGATGGGGAAGGGTCACAACTTCTTCAGCTTCACCCTCCGGTGCACTTTGGTCCACCATGGCAACCTGTTCACCACCTAATGTCGGATGGGCGGGACCTTCAGGAACAAAATCTGAAGGCCGAAGAGTCCTGGCAAAATCTGTTCCCTCATCGCCGGTACTAGCCCCACCCTGCGGACCAGGAAAAAAGGCTAATGAGGAATCAGAAGCAAGGACTCCCCCAGAAGTTGCTGAGGGAGTAGACCCACTACCAGCTCCAGGGGAACCCTCTACGACCCGCGCCCCACCATCAAGAGACTCTTGGCTCATGGACCCTTGAGATAGGGGCATATCTTCCTTTTCTGCCATGGTGGAAGAAACCTCCGGTGCACTGGAAGTTGGTTCGGCTAGGGTTTCCCCACTCATGACGGCGGCATGTTTGCTCGAACTGCAACCACTCACCCCCAATAGGCTGGCAATACAAATGATAATGAGGCGACCCAATGTGTTAACCTGAAACATACGAGAAACTCCTTTCTAACGGTAAACCAGTCTCCCTAACTCCGGGATATGTCGTCATTAATAGTTTTCTCTCAACCCCAATCATATTGTGGATATACCATTG
>CAZKRH010000340.1:0-11860 GCA_964555115.1 uncultured Nitrospiraceae bacterium
AAAAGTCACGACCTTTGGCTCCATGCCAGAGGGAGGCCAGGATCGCATGTGGTGATCCAATTGGGAAACCAAGAATCGCCTTCACATGAAACATTGAAGGACGCCGTTACCCTTGCGTTATTTTATAGTGATTTGCGAAAAAGCGGAAAAGGGGAGGTGGTGTATACGTATAAGAAACACGTACGCAAAGTGAAAGGTCAAAAAGCTGGAACTGTACTCATTACACAAGACCGTTCGAAGTGGTTAGACATTGAGCAGTCTCGATTAGACCGATTAAAACATTCTCATTCGTAATATCTCCCTATTCCCCAACACGCACGAGCAATCCCTGCTCCTTACACACCTCAAAGGTATAATAGAACCACTTCACTGCGAGGGCTAAATACCCAAAATTCAATACCGTGGCCCACAGTAAATGTTCTGTGGGAGGAGAACCGTCCAGGATAACCATGCGCATCCCTTCAAATATATGGGCAGGAGGCACCATCCAGGCAATGTTTTGTAATAGACCTGGCAATACATCCACTGGGTAAAACACGCAAGAGATTGGTTGAAACAAAAACACCATTCCCCAGGCTAGTACCTCTGCCTGTTGCCCAAATCGCATAATGATCGAAGTCGTTAATACCCCAATGATCCAGCCAAATAAAATTAAGTTCAGAATGAACGGTAATAAATAGAATCCCATAATAAAGACATTATAGGAATAAAATAGATAGGCAAAAATAATCATAAGGATCGATACGACGGTAACTTTTAGGATACTGAGGACCATCGTAGCTGCGAGATATTCTCCGACGGTTAAGGGGCTGGCAAATAAGTTCATTAAGTTTCTCGCCCACATTTCCTCTAAAAACGACAGAGCAATGCCTTGTTGAGCGCGAAACAGCACATCCCATAAAATTAACGCTCCCAGAAAGAATGCCACAGCTCCATGCAGGGATTTCCCTTCTTTCGCCAAATAGATGGTAATAAAACCCCATACCACCAGGTCGACAAAGGGCCAATAGACAATTTCGAGCAACCGGGCCAAACTCCGTTGATACAAATACATGTGTCTCATAAGGAGAGCATGGATTCGACCAATATTCATTCTAGTGAACTCTCATGGGTTGTTTTAGGGAGGACCAACCACTGTTGGCCATGAACAAGGAAGATGCATGACTGCCGAATTTTCACAAAGCCAATCCACTGGCTTCTTAGTTTTCTCTGGCAAGCTTTAAAAATACCTCTTCCAGATCTTCTTGTCCAAACCGCTGAACAATTTCCCCTGGGGTACCTTCGGCTACAATTTTCCCTCGTTGAAGGAAAATAATTCGGTCGGACATTTCTTCCATTTCTCGCATATTATGGGAAGTATACAAAATGCTGAGTCCGGTGGTTTTCCGGTATTCCTTTAGAAACGATTTAATTTTATGAGAAATATCAGGATCCAGACTCGCTGTTGGCTCATCCAGAAATAATATTTTTGGCTCCGTCATGACCGCCTTAGCCAAGGTTAATCTGGTCATTTGCCCCGTTGATAACTTTCTTGTCATTTTGTGACGGATATCTTCCATTTCAAATCGTTTGACCACCTCATCTATCTTTTGAGAAATATTGGACATCCCATATAATTTCGCCATCACTCGTAGGTTTTCTTCTGCCGTGAGGGAAAACGGCATCGAAACATAGGAGGAGGAAAAATTAATTTGCTTGAGGATTGTTTCGCGGTGGGATGGAAGATCTAACCCAAACATTTGGATCGATCCACTTGTTGGGGTGATCAATCCTAAGAGCATATGAATCGTCGTGGTTTTCCCAGCCCCATTGGGGCCCAAGAGTCCTACAATTTCTCCAGGTTGAATATCAAACGAGATATCATCAACGGCCGTAAAGTTTCCAAACTGCTTTGTTAAATTTTGAATGTCAACAATTGGCATGGGTTATTTAGTCACAACCATTAAAACAGAAAATCTCCAATTTTTTCGGGAATATGGCATATCTCGCATTCGCGACTTAACACGTTTCCTTTATAGGTTTGTTTGCCATCATGACATTCCAAACAATCTTTCATGGCTGACTGCCACAGCAAAGAATCCTCTGGATAACCTGGAGGATAGGGTTGCATATCTAACTTCACATGTCCACGGGGTATAACAATAGGATACCCTTTTATCGGCTTTCCATGAACCACCCTGGCATGACAGGTCGTACAGCCTTCCCCTTTCCCTCTTTCCTGAAAAGCGTCCATATGCTTTCGATGACTCATTTTTAGACCCACATCCTTGACCGGCTTGGGCAAATCCCGGGTTGACACTTCAGATACTCGGAGAATGGCCCGGTGACATGCAATACAGATATCCGATCCTAGGGAAACCTGCAGGTTATGGGGTTCGGTCGGCGTCCCCAAGAAGGTGACGGCCACATCTTTGATTCCAGCCAATACCTTGTCTTGAATAAATCCATTCAGACCAGGTCTCACATGGCAATCAACACAGGTCACGTCTTTATGACTGGACACTCTCCAACTTTCCACCGAGGGACGGATAGTATGGCAGCTCGCACAAAAATCAGGGTGATTGGTAATGGGAATGGCAACGGAGCCAGCAATGACAAGGACCCCAGCCATCATGGCTAGGATCACCATGGCCTTGCGTGTTGGGATCATGTGGAGGGACGTTGAGGAAAATGGCGAATGATTAAATCCGCTACACCTTGAATGTCATCGCGATCCAAGCAAGGAATCGTCGCTTGAATAGGTTTCATCGAAACAATGGCCAATAAACTCTCTTCAGGGATTGAGACTTCTGATAATTCTTCACGCACCACTGCAATTTTTGGATAGCCTTCACTTTTCCATCCTTCAGCAATGATGAGATCCACGTCTTTATCTAAAAATTGATCCCGGACTTCTTCTACTTTCATTTCTTCAGCCACATCCGCAAACATGGCCATACTCCCTTTGGACAGAACGACCACGGCACTGGCTCCTGCTCGTTTATGACGCCAACTATCCTTGCCTTCGGTGTCCAATTCAAAACCATGTCCAGCATGTTTGACCGTCGCCACTCGATACCCGGCCCCAATCAGGACAGGAATGAGTCGTTCGATGAGCGTGGTCTTCCCGCTATTGGAACGTCCGACAAAACAAACAATGGAGGCAGCCATGTTGACTAAATCATATTTCTATCAGTCCCTTAAGCAACAATTACTCGAATGGGACTCATACAAGAAGGTTCATATTAAAAATCACGACTGAGTAGTTGAACTTTGACAGTGTCGCCAGGGTTCACCTGTTCAATTTCCTCGGGCACATCAATCAAGCCGTTCGCCTTGACCATAGAAGTCAGAATGCCGGACCCTTGAGGACCTGTCGTTCTCACGGTAATTTTTCCATTCTCTCGTTTGAGAATTCCCCGTAAAAAGTGCCGTCGGTCTGGCTGTTTTTTAAAGGACTCCTGAAACTCCGCTTCGATCGTAGGTCTTTCCAGTTTTGTATGTCCGGCCATTTTTAATACCCCCAAACGCACCAATTGCTCAAAGGTCATCATTGAAGACACAGGATTTCCCGGTAATCCAAAGGCTAAC
The DNA here is from genome assembly GCA_964555115.1 of uncultured Nitrospiraceae bacterium. Taxonomy (GTDB): domain Bacteria; phylum Nitrospirota; class Nitrospiria; order Nitrospirales; family UBA8639; genus CAZKRH01. Next base: position 3,571 of record CAZKRH010000340.1, read on the forward strand.
TTCCCTTGAATTTTGCCAAACGCTAATGGCTGTCCTGGACGAATAGCTAATTTCCAGAAATGCATGTCGGCCCCTAATTCCTCAAATACGACTTTAGTGAAATCGTAATCGCCCATGGACACTCCACCAGACAGCACGATGATGTCACACGTTAACCCCTGGGAAATTTTTTCTTTGAGTGAAGCGGGTTCATCCTTGGCTATGCCTAAGAGTATGGGTATTCCCCCAGCTTCTTTCACCGCAGCCGCAATCCCATAGCTGTTCGAATTCACAATTTTGTGCTCATCAAATTGTTCATCAAGATCAGCTAATTCGTCACCGGTTGACAAAATTCCTACCCGAGGCTGTTGATGGACTAAGACAAACGATTTGGCGAGTATAGCCAGCATGCCCACTTCCCCAGGCCGTAACAGGGTTCCTTTCGGAATAATGACTTCGCCTACTTTGACATCCTCGCCACAAGCTCGAATATTCGCCCCCTTGGGTTCTGGGAGAAAAATCCTCACAGATTTCTCGGAAGGTTCGGTATACTCCACCCGCACCACAGTATCCGCCCCTTTCGGGACTGGAGCCCCGGTCATAATACGAATGGCTTGCCCCGGCCCAACCTCTTGGGTTGCCACAGATCCTGCCTGAATATCTTCAATGATCGTGAGTTCGGCAGGTTTGGTGATCTCATGTTCTTTTTTAATATCCTCCCAGCGAACCGCAAAACCATCCATGGCTGAATTGTCCCAAGGAGGATTACTTCTAGGAGCAATAATGTCCACTCCTAACACCCGTCCCAAGGCATCGAGAAGACTCACTTTTTCACACCCCAATGGAGCACAGGCTTCAAGCACTATTTTTTGGGCCTGACTTAATAATGTTAGTCCACTCATACCTGTATCCTATTGTTCCCTTTCTTCATGTTCCCGTGTTATTTCTTAAACGGACTCTTATTGGCGACCTGTACAAAGGATCTCTTTCTTTTACAAAAATCATCTACTTGATTCGCAATGCCATGAATGGCATCTGCAGTGGGAAGATCCGAATGGAATAAGGCATAGGGTTCCCCATAATCGCATTGGGTCACGACTTCAGGATCCAGAGGAACGCGCCCTAAAAAATGCACACCCATGTCAGCTGCGGAAGCCTCCCCCCCTCCTTTGCGAAATACTTCAATTTCTTTATGGCAATGGGGACAATCCATCCCACTCATATTCTCAATGATGCCAATAATGGGAATTTCACTATCTCGACAAAAAGTCACAGATTTTCTGGCATCTAATAACGCGACTTCTTGAGGTGTTGAGACAATGACGGCCCCGGTGACATCTCCAATAAGGTCAATGGTGGTGACTGATTCATTTCCGGTACCCGGTGGAAGGTCTACAAACAGGAAATTTAATTCTTGCCACTCCACGCCTCCCAATAATTGATTGATAAATTCATATTTATAGGCATCTCGCCAAATAATGGGATCATCTGAATTCTGCAAAAGAAATGACATGGAGGCGATTTTTAAATTATAGGCCAAATGGGGAATGATTCCGCCTCCGGTGCTCACTTTCAACTTTTGACCTTCTGCTCCAACCATTTTAGGGATATTGGGACCATGAATATCCATGTCACAGATACCCACTTCATATCCCTTGAGGGCTAAACTCACGGCAAGGTTGGTGGTCATGGTACTTTTGCCTACGCCACCCTTGTTACTCATCACCAGGATTTTGTAGTCAATTTTTTCCATTCTTTTTTGAACCAACCAACGACTATGTCCTTCCTTATCCTTTTGGCAGGTTTCATTTTCATCACAAATGGCACAGGCCCACATGTAAGTGCAGGAATCTCCATCTCCAGAGGGTTGAACCATTTTCAATTCGCCTGGCATGACTAACCTCCAGTCATCTCAATATGTGAATAAACACGTCATCCTCACGATGACAACTCGTACAGGAACCACCTCACCCTTTGGTCACTGGTGCTGTCTTGGAAATTTTTTCAACAGTATGTTCAAGAATTGGGAGCAGAACCCCTAAATTTTCTTGAGCCCCTTTTGCACTCCCCGGCAAATTCACGATCAGGGTGGAATTTTTAATACCTGCCGTCCCTCTGGAGAGCATCGCCGTTCTCACTTTTTTCAAACTCTCTAACCGCATCGCTTCCCCAATCCCCGGAATTTCTTTGTCGATGACATCCCTTGTTGCTTCGGGAGCCCAGTCGGTCGGGCGCACACCTGTTCCTCCTACGGTGAGCACAACATGAGGGTGTTGGGTGTGAATGGTTGCGAGAAGGGCATTTTTGATTTCTTCACGCTCATCAGATACCACTTGATAGTTCAAAATTTTGGCATCCTCTAATGCCAGTAATTTTTCCAAACCCTCTCGCCCTGTATCAGGATTCTTCCCAGAAAGGATTTTGCTACTAATCACAATAACTGACACCTCTAACACCATTCACGACACCTGTTTACTGCGGGCCCGTATCCGGGACACTCACATAATCATCATCACCACCTCCGGTGGGCCCGGCAGGCTGAGGTCGCAACCCGCCTCGGGTCGTTGCAGGAGTCGCCCCTGAGGATTCAGAGGCTGGTTCTTCTTCACCTTCGGCGGGTTTTTTCTTAAAGAATCCCGCACTGATAATTCCAACTTCATAAAAAAAGTATAAGGGGAGGGCCATCAGACATTGGTTAAAAGGATCGGGAGTCGGGGTTAAAATAGCTGCGAACAGAAAAGCCCCAAGAAAGGCCCATTTTCTATATTTCTTTAAAAACGGGGCATCCACCCACCCTAATTTGGCCATCAGGGTGATGGCCAGGGGCACCTCGAACGTCAATCCAAAAACCACCAAAAACCACAGGGTAAAACCCACATAATTGGCAATGGATAATTGAGGGATAAATCCAGCCTGAACCCCATAAGAAATGAGAAAATTTAAGGCAAAGGGTAAGACAAAAAAGAAACAAAAAGCCAACCCCAAATAAAAGGCAATAGCACTCGTCGACACAAAAGGGGCCACAAACCGACGTTCTTGCGTATGAAGCCCAGGGACTATAAAGTTCCACACTTCCCATAAGATATACGGGGTGGCTAACACTAACGCAAACAGAGCGGCAACTTTGAGATTTTGCCACAGAGCTTCGGCAGGAGATAAAAAGACAAATGGAATTTTAGGAAGATCGGTTGGGTTCCACTCCAGCGAAGCAATGGTAAAACTATTTTGTAATGGAACACGGAGCCACTGCACTAAGGTATCCGCATAAAAAAATGTTCCCACAAATAAGAGGGCTACGACGACCACAATCTTTGTAAGTCGACCCTGAAATTCATGAAGATGCTCCATGACGGGCATCTTCTTATCTTCAAATGGTTTAAAAACAGAGTCCTGCAACCATTTATTAAATCGAAACTTTTTTTCGTCTGGAGAATTATCGGCCATTACTCTTTTCCTATATGCCTTTTACAACATGGCATTTACAGTTCCTCTCCTGTCTTCGATTTTCAAGAGGGTTACGCTTGATCCCCTTAGGATGAAAACGATCTCTCACTTCTGACTATTGAGGATTCACCGCCACAAATAAATTATTGCCTCGCCGACTTAACAGAAGAACGACGAGGGATTCCTTTTCTATTTTTGAGGCAATACTTTCGTAATCACTGAGATTTTTCACAACCTCTCGGTTCACCTCTTGAATGAGGTCACCTTGTTGCAAGCCTGCTGCTTCGACGGCACTCCCTGGTTTGACTTCACTCACCACCACACCCGCCGAATTCTCTGGAAGATTCAATTGCTTTTTTTGTTCTTCCGTTAAGGCTTGAACCGACAAACCTGCAAGGACATTATCGAGGGGATCAGGAACTTGGGGAACTGCCCTCCCACCCCCACCCCTTGCCAATAATTCATCAGAAGGACGCTCCCCTACCTGAAGAGTGAGGATCTTTTCTTCACCATCCCGGAGCACTTTAATTTCGATGTCATCCCCTACCCGAGTTCGTGCCACAATATGTCGTAAATGATTCACATCCCGAAGCATTTCTCCCCTATATTCCAGAATGATATCCCCTCGCTGTATTCCCCCTTTAGCCGAGGGACCATTTTCATGGACTTCACTTATTAACACCCCGCCAGTTTGCCCTTCCGGCAATTGAAACGACTGGGCAAGAGCCGGATTGAGTTCTTGAATGGCAATCCCCATCCAACCACGTACGACTTTTCCTGTTTTGATCAGGCTATCAGTAATATCCTTTGCAATGGCAAAAGGAATGGCAAACCCAATTCCTTCTGAGCCTCCGGTTCTGGAAAAAATGGCCGTATTGATACCAATAATATCTCCATCCATATTAACTAGAGGGCCACCAGAATTCCCAGGGTTAATCGGAGCATCGGTTTGAATAAAGTCCTCATATTCGGTAATTCCAACATTCCCTCGACCAAGCGCGCTCACGATTCCCATGGTCACGGTGGACTTCAACCCAAAGGGGCTTCCCAGGGCTAACACCACATCTCCCACCTCAATGTCCTCGCCATTAGCCCAAGATATATATGGGAGATTTTCTCCTTCAATTTTAATCACCGCCAAGTCAGTTTTTGGATCAGTTCCAATAATCTTTCCTGAATATTCTCGCCCGTCACTGGTGATCACCGTAATTTGACTCGCTTCTTCCACCACATGATTGTTCGTCACAATGTACCCTTCGGCACTCACAATGACCCCGGAGCCTGCACTTTGTCCCTGTGGACCCGGTGGTCGACCAGGAGGTCCTGGAGGAGGAATTGGGGCACCGCCAGGTGGCCCTCCAAAGGGGCCAGGGGGTAATTGACGAGAATTTCCTCCACCACCCCCACTGACGGAAACATTGACTACAGCCGGTTGAACTTTTTTAACAATGTCAGAAAACCCTGTCGTAAAATCTCGGGCATGACCTATTCCGATATTTCCTGGAAGACATACAAGAAAACCACCGGTTATCCCCATGACAAGGACAGTGGACAAAAGCCTAAACCGCAACATTTTCCTCAGGCCTTGGTGCACGTTACAACCTCCTTGTTGAAATATTAAACATACGTAAACGTTCCAATATTCTACCATCCATGAGTGAAGTCGGACTGGTACTGCTTCTAGAATACACAATCTAGGTGACAATCCCTACCCACTGAAAATCCGTGGAAAGAACACGCACGTATTCATTCCAAACTTACTGATTCTACACTAATTTCTTCAGGACCTTCAAAGATAAAAGCGGATTCGTGGTCTTTCCCTATTTCAACAATATTTTATTAAGTAAATTTGCGGGTTAATACAGGAAAGGAGGAAAAAAGGAAAAGTTTCCCTTATTCACATTAGGCCTTGGATTCTGGACATCCAGGCTAACAAAAATAAAGAAAACCTATAGAATTGAGGAATTAAAATGGGAGGGAAAAGGAGAATGGGTTAAAGAAAAACACTCATCTATTCAACGATATCTAAAAGACTTCCCAGTGTTTTATTTTGGATATTGAGGGCACTTAGATTCGCCTCCAATAGCCGTTTTCCTAATAAGAGGTTTACGGCTTCTTCACCAAGATCAACATTGGATTGCTCAACCTGTACAAGTCCAGCTTCGGTTTCACGTTGAAAAATCGGTCCAGGGGTATTCACCCGTTCGAGAGTGGCTTCTACCCCCCCCTGTGAGTGAGCCTCCTGCAAGACAACCCGATGTTTCTTAAAACCTTCTGTATTGGCATTTGCGGTGTTGTGTGCAGACGTGACGATCTTTTTTTGAGCAGCAGCCAGACCAGACAAAGAGTCATAAATTCCACCTACCATATGTACCTTTCACGAACAATAATCTCTTCAGCTGATTTTAAGTTGAAGAGGCCCTATATCCTTTATCGACTTCTTCACCTTTAAACTTGATAGGGAATGAATAGGCAAAACAATTTTCCCTTATATTTCAAGGTATTGTGGGTGGTTCTCGAACAACGGTTTTTACTGGACCAGGAGGGAAATGAGCTTTTAACAAGCCCAAACCTATTCAGAGAGCCAATGGAACCAATTGATTCAAAAGAGAAATAGTATGTGAGCCCTAGTCCTCAATTCCCCATGACAGTTTGCCCCACATCGGTCCAGACCCACTTTAATTCTGGTAGAAGCTCTCATCCGGGTAACTCAGAAAGGAATTTGCTCCACCGACCTTCAATTCTCAAAAGATATATGAAGCTAAAGGAGAAGATGGGCCATGATTTTTTTTGTGATTATTGAGGAAAGCCCACAAAAGAATTATTAGGTAAGCCAGAGGATAGCCTGAGAATTCAAGACCTCTTATCAGGCATATCCAACGTGTCAAGCTGGGAATCCCCTACATCGTCCCACCAGACCACATTGGGAATTTTTTAAAGGGATGGCGCCCTCGCCGATTACTTAACCCTGCCCATTGAAAACTTGTATATCGCACCCGATGACTCAGCAATGAGGAATCGGTCTTTTTTGAACCACTGGCAGCAGCCTGTGTCCTACCCAGGTATCGATCAGCCCCACCGATTTTGTGGTGGTCATCGGGGATGGCAAACTCGGAATCCTTTGTGCTCAAATTCTTCAACTATTGGGGTGTCGTTTGGTAGTCCTAGGCCTTCATCCGGAAAAACGGGAGATCCTGAACAAACGAAACATTGCCATATCCCCTGATCCCGGTTCTCTGGAAACTAGAGCCGATTTTATTATTGAACCAACAGGTACACCTTCGGGGAGTGAAATTGCAAAAAATTAGTGCGGCATCGAAGAACAATCGTCCTTAAATCCACCTATCATGGAGACACGACTCTTTGCCTGACCAACTATGTCATTCATGAAAATAATCTTAGGCTCTCGTTGTGGCCCATTTGCAATCGCAATTCGCCTTCTACAAAATGGCCTGGTAAATGTTCAGCTCTTAATTCATGAAAAAACTTTCCATTGAACAGGGCCACAAGACGATCAAGGTTGCTCAAAAAATCCCAACATTGAAAGTTCTATTGTACCTGAGCAACTAATCTCTATGAGTCATTTGGCGGTTATGATAAGATTCCTAAAAATTACCGTGCTGGCGTAGCTCAATCGGCAGAGCAGCGGTTTCGTAAACCGCAGGTTGGGGGTTCGATTCCTCTCGTCAGCTCCAACATTTCCTCTTGTATATCACATGATTGCGTGATGGCCTCCTCTCCATCACTCTCTATAATTTGGTCTGGTGTAACCAAAAGTGTAACCTTTTTGTCCTTCATGTACTCTCCCAAGCGTGTTGCAGCCTCTTTTAAATCCTCCTCACTGGTGATGTTATAGCGGTCAAAGACAGACCGAGTCTTATGGCCACTGATTTTCATTGCTACTGTTTCCTGAACACCAGCTCGCACTAAATTCCGAACCCCCGTCCTTCTCAGATCGTGAAACCTCTTGCCCTCAAGTCCAATTCTCTTACAGGCCGAAGCCCAAGCCGTTGAGACTTCACGAAATGGCTTCCCCCCACGATGGCAGACATAAGGACAATGGGGATAATCACGCTCGCGCAGATCTTTGAATTTCATCATGACCATGAGAAAATCATCTGTCATGTAGATGACTCGTGGTGTTTGCGCTTTAGTCTGTTGGGAGCGAAGCCGAATCGTTCCCTCTATGAGATTAACCTGATCCCATTTCAACCCATTCTCACTGATGATTTCACCCTGCCGCATACCCGTATAATAGGCAATGGTGACAGCTATCTTCAGATGGTCGGGACAGGCCCCACGGAGTGCCAGAAACTCGTCATGCTCAAAGAAGCCCTCGCGGACATTATCTTCCTTGAGTTTGGGGAAGGATGGAACTCGGCCTACCTTTGGTGGTGTGGATGAAGCACCAAGTTTCAACATTCTCTTCAGGCAATCTAATTCACGATTGATTGTCGCATTGGATGCACCTTCCCCCTTTCGCCTAGTGACATATTCCTGTAAGCGATCCGTCGTGATGGCCTTTACTCGCATTCCCGCGAACACATCCTTTAGATGCGCAAGGTGTTGAAGGCGTCGGGTCCACGTCTTACGACCCTTCAACTCGTAGTCTCGTTTCAAATCCTCGATAAGGTCCTCGAAACGTGTTTTATGAATTTTGGGACTTTCGCGTTGTCCCTCCGCCACCTTCCCTTTGTCTTTAGCCAAGGCTTTTTGGGCCTCTCGTTTCTCATAGTGCCCTGTGCTTCGGTATATTGGCCTCCCGTCGTCGTAGTACTTCCTCCACCAGGGACCAAACGGTTCCAATTTGTCCGTCTTGGGGTTTCGTTTCTTACGTCGATATAACATGCCCATGTGTCACCTCATG
>CAZKRH010000341.1:0-1918 GCA_964555115.1 uncultured Nitrospiraceae bacterium
GCTGTTGGGCGCAAAACAGCCGTGCAAGATATGGGTGTGCATGGTGCAATAAAAAAGCCGTGGTCACCTCGGTGGTGATGAGACATTTTTTATTGTGCCAGGTGCGCCAAGAGCTTGCGCGGACTTTGGTGATCCAACTGCAGTTTCTAGGATGATTGGAGGGGCCTTACCCAGAAATAGCCATCTCTTCAAAAGAATGGCTTGCTCGGAGGACAATACCGCGACCAGAAAATTCTGGGCAAAAACCGTGCAATTCAAAAAATGATTAAGTTATCTCCAGCAACAACCGAAAAACGCTAGGGACAGGAGAGAACGACACCAGATCGGCACCAGGCTAAGTGGAACATGAAAGAAAAACTTGTACCTGGGATGTGGAGGAGGAACTCTATGATGAATACCGCCCTTGAATTCGAAGAAGCATCCACAACAACTGTCAACCCTTCAATACACTCAGAGCATCGTTCCCACCACAGAAACCATGGAGAAGTAGGGATGGACCAAACTAATGTCGTAGCATTTATAGGATATGGGGTCGAGTTTAAAGGAGTCATCAAGTACCAAGGCAATGTTCGCATTGATGGGCAACTGGACGGTGAAGTTCATGCCAATGGGACACTCTATTTGGGAGAACAAGCTGTCCTCACGGGGAAAATTACGGCCCAAGCGGTCATTAGCAAAGGACACATTACAGGTGACATAACCACGCAAGACAAAGTCCAATTACTGGCACCAGCGGTCCTTGACGGCTCCGTTCTGACACCATCCCTCCTCATGGAAGAAGGGGTGACCTTTAACGGAACTCTAGAAATGCCTGTTTCAACCGCCCCAATCGCTGAATGGGAAGATTCATTGGCCTCGACGACTGTCAGTGAGACGCTGACACCGGCATAACGCAATCCGATCGAGAACACGAACCTTCGTGCATAACCATGGCGGCAGCCGGATCCACAAGACACGGAAGCCCATTGTTAATCAGTAATGGACTTCACAACACGAGAAGAAGGAGCACTTCATGTGGGGTGAAAAACCTAAGAAACGCGAAACGATTTTTGACGAGCAACACTACACCTTTCTCGGGAAAGGCGTTGACTTTAAAGGCACGGCCCAATTTGAGGGAACTGTTCGAATCGATGGACGATTCGAAGGGGAAATGCACACCGATGACACCATCATCATTGGGGAGCATGCCATCATCAAAGGCAATATTTCTGGAAATGTCGTGGTCAGTGGCGGAAAAGTTCAAGGCAATATCACCGCGCACCACCGAGTCCAACTTTTCAACCCTTCCGTGGTGCTTGGCGATATCCGCACCCCAAATTTCTCGATGGAAGAGGGTGTCTGCTTTCAAGGTTTGTGTGATATGGGATTAACCAACCTTGACCAGTTCGATCTCACACGGCAAGAGACCGACATCGTTTCCACTGGAATCGCTCCCATTGGAACCGGATCCAAACAATTTGAGAAGAACAGCCATCACCAGGAGGAAAAGGATTGGGAAACGACACACTTGGCCCGCCGTTAAGGCTCATGCAATTTCGCGACGCTACCTTTGCCGCTCCATCCCGACCTCAAATCGTCAGGAATATTCAACCTGCCACGCTTCACGCTTTAATTGATGTTTGAGAACGGCTTCTGAACGTTCTCAATCAGAAGATCGGCCTCTATCACCATTGCCCCCATCAAAAATGCGCATTGAGAGATCACTTCGGCAACTCACACACGACCACGCAACTGAGGACATCAAAATCGAATCCCCCCTTCGGCACTTAAACCTAGAAACAGCAGTTGGGCGAAAAAAAGACGCGTAAGAAAAATGAAAATAAATTGGGTGTATTCGCTAGAGGGAAAGTTTTGCAACGAAGGGTCTCTCGGTGAGTGCGGAGATTGAGTAGGCAAGGACAACAAAAAAGCCCCACCG
>CAZKRH010000342.1:0-1950 GCA_964555115.1 uncultured Nitrospiraceae bacterium
GGTTTGTATGCGGTGAATTTCGGAGCGGGATCAGTAGATATCACCTCCGGAAAATATGTGTTCTCGACCAGTGAAGCCTATCTCATTGAAAATGGAAAAATTACCAAGCCGGTCAAGGGTGCAACCCTCATCGGAAGTGGACCAGATATTCTGAAACAGGTTTCTATGGTTGGTGATGATCTCAAATTAGATGAGGGAATTGGTACCTGCGGGAAAGATGGGCAATCAGTTCCGGTGGGGGTAGGTTTGCCCACGATAAAAATTGATGAAATCACCGTAGGAGGAACCGCATCCTCTTGAAAGGTCTCCACGGTGGTGGTTCCGTTTCATGTGTGACTCAATATTGACTTTTGTACTGTTCCCGTTCCCAACATTCTAGCGATTTTTTATGCCAACCAATATAGAAATGTCGGCTATTGCTGAAGATCTCTTGCATCAAGCGAACTCATTAGGTGCCACTGAGGCTGATGTGATGGTAGCCGAGGGTACATCCATATCCGTTCAAGTACGACTTTCCGAAATTGATCGCTTAAGTCATGCCCAGGAAAAGAGTTTAGGGTTGCGTGTATTTTTTGGTAAACGATCAGCCATATCCTCTACATCCGACTTTTCCTCTTCTTCTCTCAAGCAGTTTGTCAGTGATACCTGTTCGTTTGCTAAGGCGGTGGCTGAAGATCGGGTGTCTGGTCTCCCTGAACCTGATTCGTTCACTCGAGATTTTCCTGACTTAGATGTGTGCGATGAAACGGTGTTATCCGTTGAGCAAGAAATCGATTTGGCTCGTCGAGCGGAAGATGCCGCTCGAGCGGAAGATGCTCGAGTCACGAATTCAGAAGGGGCTGATTGTTCTGTGGGGCATGGTAGCATCATGCTGGCCAATTCTCATGGGTTCAGAGGTAGGCACAAAAGCTCCAGTTTTTCACTTTCTGTGTCCCCGATTGTCACAGATCAGGACACGGGATCCATGCAAACTGATTCCTGGTATTCCGTGAAACGAAAATATGCCTTGTTGGATTCACCTGAAAGCATTGGGAAAAAGGCGACCCAGCGTGCCATCAGAAAATTGGGTGCAAGAAAGGTTGGAACCCAAAGGGTTCCCGTTGTGTATGATCAAGAAACCGCAGGCAGTATTTTAGGTCATATTGCCAGTGCCGTTTCTGGGTATGCCCTCTATAAGGGGGCGTCGTTCTTGCTCAATGAATTGGGGAATGTTCTGGCTCCCGAATTTGTCTCCATCATCGATGATGGGCGATTGATGGGGGGATTGGGATCTCGGCCCTTTGATGGAGAAGGATTAGCCACTCGTAGAACCATGGTGATGGAGGCAGGAACATTAACGAGTTATTTATTAGATACCTATTCGGGCCGAAAGCTTGGCTTTCCCTCAACGGGTAATGCCTCGAGAGGGGTGGGGGACAGTCCTACGGTCAGTCCCACCAATCTTTTTTTTCAACCTGGTTCGCGGTCGGAGTCGGGCATTATTAGCTCAATTTCTCAAGGGTTGTATGTCACGGAACTGATTGGGTTTGGCGTGAATATGGTAACTGGAGATTATTCACGAGGGGCGGCGGGTTTTTGGATTGAAAATGGGGAACTCGCGTATCCTGTGGAAGAAGTGACGATCGCGGGAAACCTGAAAACCATGTTGGCGGATATTGACATGATCGGAAATAATTTGGAGTTTAGGGGGCGAATTGCCAGCCCCACGTTAAAAATTCGAGAAATGACCGTGGCCGGGAATTAATCTCATTCAGTGAACGCAGATGAAAAATAAATTTGTCTATGCAACGTAGTATAAAGGAATGAACCGATGCCGTTAGATGACAATGATGGTGCCAAAGCTCTTCAGTTGATTACGTCTCGGTATGATCAACGAGAATGGCGAAAAAAAATTGAAAAAATATTGAGTCTTCCTCCTCTATTATTTCCTCTTCACCAGGTTCTAAGAAC
>CAZKRH010000343.1:0-13020 GCA_964555115.1 uncultured Nitrospiraceae bacterium
ACGCGGGTCCGCTCGCGTGTTAAGCGGAACATCGTTTGGAAAAAGCAAAAGGGGTCGGGAGTCTTTAGTTATCGAAAATTTGGTGAATTCAAGATTCAAATACAATACCCCTAAGAAAATTTTGCTAGTCCTCAGTCCTGAAATTCCCTTAACTGAGGATGGCCGAAGTTTGTATGTGGAGATGAGTTGAAGAGATGGGGTTAATGCACTAACCGGGCGAGATTGACATTTATCTGACTGAGCACCATGGCAAATGTGGCGTATTCTGCTGGCGTAATGGGTTGCTGAGAAATGCCCTTGTCGGCGATGACGAGCCCGATGGGTTTGGATTTCGCAAAAACCGACCCCAACAGAAAGGGGGAATTCCCCCACTCTTGAATGAACTCTTTCGGTAGGCGACCCGCCTTCACTTCGTCTTCTAGATTCTCCACTCGCTTGGGTTGGCACCCGCGAAAGGCGATTGCAAAAAGGTGCTGGCCTTTAGTGGAGCAGCGAAAATGGCTCAGCTTCTCTTTGACTCCCTCTCCATACCCCGTTCGTGGTTCTAGGACGCCTTTTTCTGGGGAAAGGAGTGTTAAGACCACTCGATCGAAATTTCCTGTCGAATAGAGTCCTTCAGTTCCCCATTGAAGAATTTGATTCGGATCCGATGTGCCTAAGGCTTTCAGAGTGAAATCCTGTAACCAAGTGAATTCGTCCTGTGAGGGCGAACCCAAGTTTGTGGTGTGTTGGGTGGAGGCCTTTTCTTTGGAGACTTTGGGTTGAAGCTTAGACTCTTGATGAGTATTCGTCGCCTTCCATATTTCATCGACGAAGTTTTTTAGAGAGTTGGAAGGTTCAAGAGTTTCCCACTCGGAATTGGGAACACAATATTTATTCTCAATATTCATGGTACTGGACAAGTGTGAGGCCTTTTTAAAGGCATTGATCATAATCGTTCTGAGAGTTTTGGGAGAAAGATTCAATGCTTGTGGAACTCGCTCTAATAATTCTTGGAGTGTGGCCTGGACGGAAGGGGTGGGGGGAGAAAGGAGACAATTTCCCAACATGTTCGAGGTACACACCAATCCCGCCAGTCGATCCTGAGGGGTGTTCCACCGTTGCTCCTCGAGATTGGGGTTCGACTCAATGATGGTGGTGATGGGTCCGGGTAGTCCCCATTCCCTTGCCATTCTTGCTGCTAACCCTCGAAGCGTTTGACCGAGCAATTCTGTTTCCAATGCAGGGAGGCGTTCAGGTTCATGGCGTTGGGCCGATTCCAGGATTCGGTAAATATCTGGGAGATAGTGAGCCAGCACTAAATCACCTAACGTGTAGAGCATGGTACTCGTAAACAGGTTGGGATTTTTGGGAAATTCACAGACATCTTCTAATTCTTGAGCGGCTGTGGCTGAGACCAACGCTCGGGCTAGGAGTTTTTTTAAACCGGCCGTATCCCCTCCGCGTTCATCAGCTCGTTCTACAAACTCTGCACCAATGGCGACGGCACGAATGACATCAAACCCCATAACCTTGACTGCCTGGAGTGATGAGCTAATGGGGGTAGAAGAATGATAAATGGCACTGTTGGCGAGTTTCAGGACTTTAGCCAAAAGAGCCTGATCGTGCATGATGACTTCACTGACGTCATTGGCATTCGAGGAGTCGTCATCCGTGCGATCGATAATTCCTCGGCAACTTTGCTTAAGAATAGGTAACTCTTCCCCTGTTTTGCTCAGGAGTTCTTGGATTCGCTGGGGTGGGCCAGTTTCGACACTCGGAGATGGAGCCATGGTCAGGACATCCTTTACTTGAAAATCGATATAGGGATAACAGTGCGTGGATACGGTTTTTGGAGCCTTTTATTACAGCTCACTCTTTTATTCGGTATGTTATTGAGCCAACTTAATATTCGATGATTATCAATGTGGAAAGTTCCTCAATTTTCATTTGTACAGGGAGGGTAAGGAGGAGTGGACGGTCTCTTCTATTTCAACAGAGAAAAGGTTTAATTTATGAAATGTTCGGTTGGCATCTTTTAATCATTTCATCCTTTCACATACACGTGTTGGAATTTTCTGTGGCTCTTTCTTCAATCCTAAATAAGTTGTTCACGGAAAAATCTAAAGCCATGGATCATGGCCACTGAATGATAAAATCCCAGCAATGGTTTTTCAGGAAGCGTTCCTTTGATGAGATCTCGTTGGATGTCACAATATAGAATGACTTGAAGATAGAATGTTTCAGGATTCCTACGGTCTATTCTGATTTACCTGAGTAGAGAATCCAATCCTCATTCTCCTTGAGTGCCACTGAAACTGACGGATGAAATAGGCACAGGTAAAAGAAAGTCTTGACCGAGTGAGGTTTTAGGACTACGCTGGTTTTTAAGAATTTTTCTCAAATCTTTGTTGAAAAGGATACGAGTTGTGACTGCTCAATCCCCTTATCGTACCCTTGATGATTTTTCTCGTTCTTCTTGGCCGGGGTCTGACCTCGACGGGATGGAGGCCGTTGTGTCCGCCATCGCTGAGGGCGCGCAAGCGGTACAAGAAAAGGTGCGAGCTGCCATGTTGGTCAATGTGGTCGGGACCACTGGAGAGGTGAATGTCCAAGGAGAGGTAGTGCAAATCCTTGATACCTTTTCCTCTGATACGTTTGTCGAAAAGTTGAGCCAAAGCCAACGTGTGGCAGCCGTGGGATCTGAAGAAATTGAAGAAACCGTTATTGTGGGAGATGGTCCGCAGCATAATTATCTTGTGTTGATGGATCCCTTGGATGGGTCATCTAACATTGATGTGGCGGTGAGTATTGGTTCCATTTTTGGAATTTGGAGACGCCATCCTCAAGAAACTATTACCGAGGATATTCTTTTAAAAAAGGGACGAGATCAGGTCGGGGCAGTTTATACGGTGTATGGCTCTTCCACCATTTTAGTCGTGGCCACCAAAGGGAGTGTGCAAGGGTTTACCCTAGATCCAGCTGATGGAAAATTTCGTCTCACCAATCCCAACCTTCGAATCCCGTCCAAAAATTCTTGCTACAGTACGAATGAAGGAAATTTTAAAACCTGGGGTGATTCGACCCAGCGAGCCGTATCCTATCTACGCGACAATTACCCATTGCGGTATGTGGGGTCCTTGGTGGCAGACTTCCATCGGAATATCCTCAAAGGGGGAACCTTTTTGTACCCGGGCACCTCCCAAAAGCCTGAGGGAAAGCTTCGACTCATGTATGAGGCCAATCCTCTGGGATTTGTGGCGGAACAAGCTGGAGGGGCGGCTTCTTCTGGCACCGAAGAGATTTTGGATATCAAACCGCTAAAATTACACCAACGAACCCCGTTGATCATTGGTAATAAGGATGTAGTGGAGAAAACTGTGAGCATGATACAGGGTTCTTGATAGTGTGGGACTCTTAAAGTCTTCTTTACCTGCTAAACTTTTCTTTCGAAACCTATCTTTTCATTCCTCTCTTGTCGTTCTATCAACATGCTTCCTGAGTCTTACACAAGGCTCAATTCATTAGGTTGCTCGATGGGGATGTTTAAAGGGACCTGACTTCTTTAAGAAGGTGATTCGGGGGGGTCGGTGGGCCACCGTAAGTGGTCCATATACATATTCAGATCTAGTCCCTCAGGAAGAGCTTCGACTTCTCCTTGCATAGCATGTATGTGTTTCAGTGTTTGGTGGATTCGATAGTTTTTCGTATTGGTCCAGAGCTTGTCCTGTTCCTTTTGAAAATCATCGAAATTGACTTTGGTTTTTTCTAGGAGCAAGGCCTTGAGGTACTGGATTTCATTTTCTTGGTAGGCTAGGGCGTGAGCAAGGACTAATAAGTTTTTCTCTTGGTCATTCATTGAAGCGCTTCCTTTCTGATTAATCGCCTCGTCATGAATGACAAGGACCCTCTGTGGTCAAATAATAGAAATTCCCTCGAAAATTAATATGTATATCGTTTGACGAGATCCTCAACTGCGGCTTGATAGCCTTGGGTTTTTAACAGAGCGACCTGGGTTTGATCTGATCCTTCTCGGCTATAGGTACCACTTAAAGAGGAATCATCAAAGGTTTGAGGAGTCGTGGGAGTTCTTCTGGTAAAGGAGTGATTTATTTTACTGGGATTCTCGCTCGAATGGCGGTGCCCTTTCCCTGTGTTGACTGAATGGTCACATGTCCCCCTACCAGTCGAATTCGTTCCTGCATACTCAATAAACCAAACGTTTTTCCTTTGCTGGCTTGGGATAGGGCATGGGACACATCGAATCCTATGCCATCATCTTGAATAACCACCTTCAATTCTTCTGAGTCTTGTACCAAGTGGACCTCAACCTCTTTGGCCTGGGCATGCTTCATGATATTGGTTAAGGCTTCCTGTACAAATCGGAAACCAGAAAGAGCATTGGTTTTTGTGAGTTGGGGCGAGGTTTGGTCGAGGTGGAGTTTCAGTACCCATCCAGCCCGATCTGCTTGACGGGTGGCATACCAACGAACCGTCGGTCCTAATCCTAAATCGTCTAACAGTGATGGGTGTAAATCTAGGGATAATTCACGAACGTGAGTCAGCATTTGATCTAAAATGTCCTCGCTGTCAGAAATAATTCCCAAACCTTTGGTGGCTGGGGAGATGCCTCTTAATGTTTGCAGGTTCATTTTCATGGCTGTCAGGTTTTGCCCAATTTCATCATGAAGGTCATAAGCGAGTTGTTGCCGCTCGGTTTCTTGAAGTTCCAAAATTTGCCGGGATAGGACCTTCAGTCGAAAATTGGCTTCCTGGAGCGCATCTTCATTTTTCTTCTGTACCGTGATATCACGAATTAATCCTGTATAGGTTTGGTGTCCCTTCACCCATATTTCACTCACGGCCAAGTCCAGGGGAAAGGTTGATCCGTCTTTCCGGCGTCCGATCATAAAACGTCGTATGCCAATGTTGTGCTCTCCGGGATGAAGCTGGCTGGTATTCGAGGTAAGGTGGGGTGGGAGCCAGAATGACCCGGGTGTTAAGAAGTCTACCATTTTTCCATGGACCTCCTCATAGGAAAATCCAAACATTCTGTTGGCTGCTTGATTCCACGTATCGATTTTTCCTTGGCCATCAAAAGTGAGAATGCCTTCAGCCGCCGTATCGACGACTGAGCGGTAAAGTTCTTGGGAGGCCAACAGTTGGTTCGTGCGAACCTCTACTCGTTTTTCCAATAAAACCGTCAGGGCTTTCACGTGTTCAGATTGGGTGAACAGAAGGTCCATAGCTCGATGGGTGACATTGGTGATCTTTTCGATTTCTCCTTGGTGGAGAACATTTTCCGGTTCGGATGGAGGGAGTGTCTCGGAATGAGGGTGAGTCGTTTGATCGGTACCGCGGAGGGTTTCTAGAACGTGCTGTAACCGTGCAGAAATATCGTGCATATGCCGTGAGACGATTTCCATGGCCCACCAGAGTGCACCAATGGCTAAAATCATAAGGAGAATGGTAATGAGCACTAATCGCCAGGTCATTTCCTTTTGAATTTGTTCAAGGCCCGCTAAAGAGATAATCACTCTTGACCAGGCGGTGACATGTTCCCCATCAAGTATGGGTTCGACAATGACCAGAAGGGACCCAAGTTGAATATCCTCCACGGTCATAACCGTTTCTTGTCCTGATCGTGTCAGTTCCAGCCAGGATTGATCATTGTGGAGTTCTATCCCAATTCGTTCTGGATGTTTTGAAGCCACGATCATATGCTCCAGGTCGATGACATCAATGTGAAGACAGTTGGGGTCATTCACAAATCTGGGCATGGCTTCTTGGATACGGAACAGGTTATCCATCACCACGGTTGCTCCCATGATGGCAAACGCGCGGCTGAAATTGAGGGAACGAGTTTTTGTGTCGTGATAAAGACTTTGGCCTCGTTCCGTAATGAGCCAGAACGAAGTGGTTCCCATGATGAGGATAATAAGGAGGGACAGCCCAAGGGTTAACCGAAAACGAAGACTCGTTTGCCACTTCACTCTGATTGTGGAGAGTTGACCCAACACAAGTCGGGCTCGGGAATTGTTTTATGAAAGTCAAGCTAGTCTATCCATAAGCGTAAAGCACGGCAACCCAAAATTGTGCGTGAATTGCGTATCGTATGTAGAGGAATTCTGGTCGCGAGGTTGTAGTAATTTTTGTTACGAAGTTGTAGTACTATTGGTCATTAACAGGGTGGGAGTGATGATAATCTGGATGGGTATTTTTTTCTGCGGGAACGCGTTTGATTCTCAAAAAAGAAATGTCTTCATGCTTTGTCGGTCATGAAGCTGAGACTCAACCAGACATGAGGAAGTCGGGAACAGAAGAACGTAATCCTTCTTAGAATTGACTTGTATCGAAAAGTGGAAAATTGAGGGCAATCCCGTTCATAGTCGTGGGCGTTTTCTTCCTGTCATCCAATGTGTCTAGCTATCTCCTTGGCCGATTAATTGCGAGCCATTAATTCCGAGATGGATAAATACCCTGCAAGGCAATGCAATAGCGGATGGTGAGAAACGGTTGCATATTATTGTGCGGTTGGCCGTTGCCTACAGTTCCTATGGAAGTGGGAGACATTTGGGTGATCGAACTAGATCCTGAAGATGCGTAGATGTTGCGGCGAGGTGTGGCTAGCACCCGTCCCGTTGGCGTTCTGCTTGTGGCGGAATTCTTGGCGGCCATCAGATTATGCGTATGCTTTGGCATTTCGTTAACTGTCAGCGTATGCTGTTCCATCCTGCCCTTGTTCCCCTGTTTTCTATCGGTTAATCCCGGGCCTTGACCAGAATGAATAGCCACCCGTCCTCGGAGATCGGGCAACCCAAAGGTGGTTCGTCCATTCCCACCAAAGGTTGTTCCTAAAAGAGAAAAGAGGGCTTGATTTGGTGGAACGGCTAATAATTGTCCATTGGCGTCTGTCCATCCGACTGGGCAATAACTTGCAGCCGTCATCATGATTTCACCAATAAAAGGTTCCGTTCCGGCTGTAGCGGTTTGGGGGGAGGCTCCTACAATAATGAAAAGGAAATAACAAGCCATTCGTTGGATGATGGTTTTCATGAGACTTCCTCCAGTTTGGTAAGATGAGGCTCTACCTTTTTGGTAAGATGAGGCTCTACCTTATCAAAGGAACGGAAAAGATCCGAATGAATTGTGAGTGAAATCTTTTGGTACATCTTGATACCAAGATTCACCAATTTATGATCCCATCGCTTTTGAAATGAGCCAATTGCGCAAGATGGTAGGAAAGTAGGAAAGAATCAGAGATATTTTGGCGTCAAATCCCACCATATAAACTGGACGAGGGGTTTTAGTTGAGCAAGCATGCCATACCGCGGTGGCAACCCTGTCGGCCGAAATAGCATCGGTGGCTTCCATATTTTTATCGTAAAAATCAAAAAACGGTTGGTAGGGTGCTAAGAGATTGGGGTCTGCCATCTGATGGAATTCTTTGGCATGGGTCCTGGCTTTTTCCCAAATCGCACTTTCCACTTTGCCTGGAGCAATATAAATAACGGATATCCCCAGGGGTTTGAGTTCTAATCGTAAGGAATCCGAGAGCGCTCGCACAGCAAATTTACTAGAGGAATAGGCACCCAAAAGAGGCATGGCAACTTGGCCAGCAGCCGATCCTATGTTGAGAATGCGGCCAGATGGGTTTTTCAAGAAGGGCAGTAGCTGCTGGGTGAGTGCCAGGAGTCCTATCACATTCACTTCCCAAATTGAGCGGACTTTATCCATAGGGACACACTCCAATGGACCCCCAAACCCAATTCCAGCATTATTGACCAGGGCAAAAAGATGACCATCCGTGAGTTGGCCAATACGGTTTTGGGCCTGACGAAGGGATTCTTCAATCGTGACATCCAGGAGAAGAGTTTGAAGGCGATCCGAGGCAAGGGTTTTAAGGGTTTCCCCATCAATCGGTTTTCGCACCGTGGCAATAACGGAAAACCCTTCCTGATCCAGACGCAGCGCACAGGCTTTTCCTATTCCGGTTGAACATCCGGTGACAACAATGGAACGAGGATTCATGAGGGTTGGTGAGTTCTGTGGAACATTTTCATCACTATACCAATCTTTTTCACATTGGGATAATTTCCTCAATGTGAAGGTTTTGAGTGGTGAGAGTGTGGTAAAAAGTACGTAAATGTGATCTTGTTAGCGGATGAAAGTTTGTGGGTCTCATTGACATCCGGGTGGTTCTTTCTGGTACTTATTCGTCCTAGGAAAAGGAAGGGGTAGAATTTCATATTTTAGGGTCATTGCGGTTTCCCAGTGATGTTGGGGGGGAAGAGGAAATGGAAATAGAGGTATTTCGGCAAATGGTTCACAAACATCCACGAGGGTTTTTGGGAAGATATGGTTTGGGGGATAAACTGCTTCAGGAAGGGAGAAATCTCGAAGAGGCTGTGGAGCATCTTCGGGTTGCTGTTGAGCTTGATCCCGTCCATGTGGCTTCTCATTTGGCATTAGGACGAGCCTTGGGGACCTTAAAGAGAAACGATGAAGCTAAGATGATTCTACTGGCTGGCATTGAGGCTGCTACGTCTGGTCGGTCGAGTGGAGGAGGGGACCTCGTTCCGGAAATGAGGAACTTGCTTCAATCGTTAAATGAAGATAGGACTATTTCTTCTTGATAAATTTTTGTTGTTTTCTTACCATTTTGGCCATGTACCATATCCCACTTTAAAAAATGTATTGATCGTTCTTCTTGAAAATGGGGTGTGGTGAGAACCGGTACTGGGGGCAGGAAGTTTTTCAGGCCTGACACTAGGTGCCTTCCAGGCTGGTTTATGGAAATTTCCTACCAATATTACCCTAGTGGTGTCGTTCTGACTCTATCGGGACGCTTTAACTTTGAGTCCCATACGACTCTTCATCAGATGATAAGATCCGCGGTTCAAAAGCAACATAAAAAAATCATATTGGATCTATCTCAGGTGAATTACATGGATAGTGCATCCATTGGAATGTTACTTGTTCGGTTCCGAGACTTAAAAAAAGATGGAATCGTTCTTCAATTAACACATTTTCATGAGGGGCTGGCTGGTAAGGATTCTGCGGTAACTCTCTCTCAAGCTATTCCCACCTTTTCCTCAAATGAAGAAGCTCTCGCTTCCTAATCTTCTCGTAGTGTAATACTTTTTCCCAGTATACCTAATCACGGTTTGTTCCTTTTCAAAATAGGCTGGTCGCATGATTGTGTGATCGGGTATTTTGGGGAGTTTTTCTTGTATGATCTCTCGTCCATGAGTTCCCCATTTCTGATTTTCTCTAGCCTGTATTTTCGTGTTTCACGGGACTCTTTTCAGTACCTGTAGGAATGATAGCTATTCTTCTACACTAGTGATGTATGATTTCTTTCATGGTCGATCCATGATATGAACTAGGATTTCCATATTTGGTTAGCATGTTGTATTTTGCGTATGGTTCCAATATGGCCAGTCTGAGATTGAAACAACGGGTTGCTTCTGCCCATGCCCTTGGACCTGCTTTTTTACCTGGCCATCAATTACATTGGCATGTGAAAAGTCCCGTGGATAAATCGGCAAAATGCAATGCTCTCCTGACTGGTTATGAGTGGGATATAGTGTATGGCGTGCTCTTTGAAATCGACCCAGGCGACAAGGTATGCCTTGACTCCTATGAAGGGGTGGGGGAATCGTATGAGGTTCGCTTGGTTTCCGTACGCCTTCATTTTCAAGTTTCCACAGAAGCCTTTGCCTATTTTGCCCTTCATTCAACCCCTGCTGTTCACCCTTTTCATTGGTATAAGGAGCATGTGATTCGGGGTGCTCTTGAACATGGTTTACCGCAAGACTATATTGCCTGTCTTTGTCAGGTTGCATCAGTTCCAGACTCCAATGAAAAAAGAGCTTTCAAAGAAATGAGTATCTATGAATAGCCTTTACGAATGGTATCGAACCCCTTTATTTTTTGGCAACGAGGTAAGTTCTTTCCCGTGGTGATAAAAATCATAAATTCATGTAGATTAGTCGCTGAGATCAGTCCTGTATTATTATGGGCCATTCTGTTTCAGTTTCTCATTTCTCCAATGCCTTGGTTCTGATCATCATGACTTGATTGTCACGTTTCTTTTTTATGTACCGATATTCCTTTCTTGTCATTGTTCTGTGTTCAACTCTGGGGTGGGGCTGTGCGACCAGTCCAGCCCCAGATTTGCCAGACCATTGGCTTCTGACTCAGTCCATTTTTCAGAGGGCTTCCATGGGGAACCCTGGTCCGGGGCGCTTACAAGTCTTGGTAGCCTATGAGGGATCACTCCCAAGCCATACTGCTCTTCGGCTTCTTGTGGGACAGGGTGATGTGGTCTTTTGGGATCCGGCTGGAGATTATGGAAAATTTGATGAAGCCATGCAGGAAGAATTTGGGCCCTTTCCTGTTCCCGTGGAGCGGCCGAATGATATTCTTCAAGGGCAAGTCCCCGATCTATCTCAATTTGCCCAATTTCGTTGGGCTCTAGCAGATACCAGTCTTGTGGTTTTTGAGTGGGACTTACCTCAGGAGAAAGCCCTGACCCTGCAAAATATTCTCTTGAATGGAACGAATGATCATCATCCTGCTGGAGAATTTCGGACCTGGACCTTTCCTCCATTTTGTGCCAATGCTACTGCGGATTTTCTGCGTCGCTTTGGAAGGCCAACCGTACGATTATCCGATTGGTATTTTTGGCCGCATAGTTTAGCGTTGGCGCTATATGACCAACCCCCTTCTCGAGTTCGGGTCTTCGTGTCAGATGGTCCCCAACGAGTGTATGTGCCCCCTGGTCCCCTATCCGTTCAATTTTAATACCATTTTCGTTCACAACAATTTGGCATTTAGGGTCTTTTTCGCTCGATTCAGAATTTGGGATTGTGCCTTATCAATATCGTAGAAGGACATCCCCCAAAAATGAAATGGTCTTCTTCGTAATATGTTGGAGTTGTAAGACTCATTCGGAATTCAGGTGTGTGTATGGCTCGCTACGCGATTCTGGAGAAAATTCAACAATTGGATCCTCAGCGAGATCATGAGCACATTGTCTTTTTGTCCACCTGTTACGAGTTTCCTTTTGATACGACGCGGGCGTTGGAATTTGCCCTATTTCGCTCCTATTGTGTGCCCAGCATTTCCGCGCTCTTAGATAAAACTGGAGAGTTTCATCGCCGACCCCAACGGCGATATGATGATACCGATATTATTATCAGTGAAATGATGGAGTGGGGACATAGTAGTGAGCGAGGGCAACGGGCTTTGCTCAAAATGAATGATATTCATTCACGATTTTCCATTACCAATGAAGATTTTCTGTATGTGTTGTCCACGTTTGTCTTTGAACCGATTCGGTGGAATGAACGGTTTGGCTGGCGCATGATGTGTGAACAAGAACGATTAGCTATGTTTTATTTTTGGAAAGAAGTGGGTCGGCAAATGCAGATTCAACACTTACCCCAGACCTATGCCGGTTTTGAGGAATTTAATCGGAACTATGAGGCACAGCACTATTGTTATACTGACGCCAATTACCGGGTGGGCCGGGCGACGGTGGAACTGTTTGTCAGTTGGTTTCCTCGAATTTTTTCCTCTCTCGTTCGTTCGTCCATTTATGCGTTGTTAGACGAATCTCTTGTAAAGGGATTTGGCTTTCCTCAACCGTCCCCATTTATGAGGAATGCCGTGAGGAATATTCTTTGTATTCGCGGGCAGATCTTGCGCTTCTTTCCGCCTCGAAAGACCCCACGCCTTCGAACGGAGATGACCCATCCTTCACACCCGCAAGGGTATACCATTGAACATCTTGGCCCTACACACAAAAACTAGTAGAGGCGAAAGATGGCCGGAAGCATGATAATGTAAGTCCTTCGGTTAGAACCCGTTTCGTTTATAGCCCTGAAATTTGTAATAGCCATCACTCACCGTCATTCATCAAATTCTGATGCGTTCCGCCTCGCTCCCTATTTTGAAGTTTACGGCTCCTTCCATTTCTTCTTTGTCATTCTTCATTTAGTTTGTTAGGCAGGCTGATTCTTCACGAATGAGGTATACGGATGCCTACACCATAGGGTGTGATGATCATTTTTAAAAAATTACGAGTCATGGAGGCCCCCGTTTTCTGTGCCGTCTGGGATTTGTATAGGAAAAAGGTTCTGAAAATTCTTCTTGTTCCGGTTCCGAAAGTTCTTCCTCTTTTTTCTAGTTTCAAAAACATCTCGATTTCGCCCTTCTTGTGTTGAATGATGAGTGCTCATTCCTTCACCTCCTTTCCAGCAGGTTGAGAAGTTTTTCATTGCTCTGTCTTCTTAACTCACTGATTCCTTGTCATTTTTTGCTCGTGTTCATTTCTGGCGTCAAAGTTGCTTTTCTCTTCATTAAAAAAAATATTTTGATTTCAAAAAACTTGTCAACCAATTGGAGACTGTCTCGTTTCAGTGGGGAAGACAATAAAAATATAAAAAAAATAAAGAGAATGTGGTCTCACGCCTATTTTGGGGGATTCTGCGGGCCGAAGCTTGTGGACTCTTCGTTTCTGGCACATTTGATTCAACAAACCTATTCAAGGGGTCATTTGTCGCGATTTATCACAAGGAGGTGATTATGTATTCTTTGTTTCCGAGAACATGTATGTTGCTGTTGGTTTTGTTGGTCATTGGATGGTTTGCTGGCCTCGTTTGGGGACAAGAAACCGATATCACTCAAACACCCAATTCCGTGAATGCTGGGATTAAAAAATCACTCGAGGACCAAATTGGGCAGGGTCGTGGAGATATCAATATACCCGACTCCTCACTGTACCTTATTCAACGAGATCCCTTTCGATCGATTGCGAGGGGCCGACAATTGTTCCACGAAAATTTACTGTTGCTCAGGGATTTGGCCCGCGTACTGATGATGGGATCGGTGATATTGAGACTGAGGGATCTCTAGGTGCCGGATTGGTTGATAGTTGTGCTGGATGTCATGGGCGTCCCAAGGGATCGGCTGGATTTGGAGGCAATGTGTTTACCCATCCTGACAGTCGTGATGCTCCTCATTTATTTGGAC
>CAZKRH010000344.1:0-12285 GCA_964555115.1 uncultured Nitrospiraceae bacterium
TGCACCGATTCAGCGTCTAAATGGTTGGTGGGTTCATCCAGTAATAAAATGTCGGGTTCTTGGATCAGCAGACGACATAAGGCCACACGGCGACGTTCTCCTCCAGAAAGGATTTCAATTTTGGAGTCGGAGGGAGGGCACCGTAGGGCATCCATGGCAAGTTCTAAATGATTTTCTAATTCCCATCCATCAACGGCTTCAATTTTTTCTTGAAGCATGCTTTGTTTTTCCAAAAGTTTTTCCATGGCCTCTGGATCCATGGGTTCTCCGAGTTGATTGCTGACAGCTTCATAGTCATGGAGTAGAGCAATTACCTCGTGGCGTCCCTCCTCAATCACTTCTTTCACGGTTTTTTGGTGATCAAGTTGGGGCTCTTGCTCAAGCAGACCCACAGAATAGCCTTTGGACATGGTGACTTCCCCGATATAGTCTTTGTCTACCCCTCCAATAATTTTGAGAAGAGAACTTTTTCCAGACCCATTCAATCCCAAGACTCCAATTTTGGCTCCGTAGTAAAACGAGAGATAAATATCCTTGAGGACTTGTTTCTTCGGGGGATGAACTCGGCCAACTCCAATTAAGGAAAAAATAATCTGCTTATCGTTCGTGCTCATACAGTCCTTTCACGATTACCACATGTGTGTTGGGAAAAGAAAATTGGTAGTTACTCACATTGGAAGGGAGAAGCGGTTGCGAAATGGTGTTAGGCTTTCTGATCCATTTGATGAATAAAAATCCGAACATCGTCTGCTGATGAGGCTGGGCTCGGAAAAGCTATTCTTGCACCCTGAACTCGGTCCTCACTTTGAAGGCGGAGGTGCAATCCTAAATAATCCACCGCCGTGATTCTGGCGTCTTGTATGTCAGGATACCCATGTTGTTGGGCTATTCGTATCAGCGTCTTCCTGGATTGTTGGTTGAGGGATTCCATAAGAGAAGGACCGATATCAACCAGGGGGTCGACAGAGGCATGTTGATATTCTTCCGATGCCACCCATCCCATGGCACCAAACCCACCAACATAGTAGACATCCGAGACCGTCATGGCATAAAACCCAAAGTCTGTAAAGTCGACCCAATACGTCGCATTATCAAATTTAGTGAGATAGAGGTCACGGTGTTGAGAACTGTCTTCTTTCGGTAAACGTTGAACCGTTCCCATGAGGGTGACACGAGCCGCGCCCAAGGGGTCTCCTGTGACACCAGGCTGGGTGATGAGTAGGCTGGCTTTCGGGTCACCTGAAATATTTTTGGTATGCATGGCCATGGTACTAATGAGAAAAAAAGGCTGGCCCCGTTCATCCAGAGCGTAAGGCATGACTGACCCAAAAGGCCACCCAGGATGTTTTTGTGACAGTGTAGATAAACTCCCAACTGTTCCCACTTGCATAAGGGTTCTCGCTCGTTCGGCGTAAGTGGGTTCGGGAATGGGGGAACCAGGTTCGTCCATTGGACGAGAATGTTGTGGCGAGGATTGGGTCATAGGGTGCTGGTGATATTCCTAGGTGAAGGTACTCAAAAAATAGGATAATACCTTAACAAAGCTGAAATCGTTTCACAATACACCGGTTGTTGCTCATTTTCCGTCATTCATGGGACACTTTGATTCCTGGGGCTGTTGAAAATTTCCGCCAGCGGCGATCTTATGGTTCGTCGCTCGTTGCTCGATACTAGTCGCTAGTATTTTAGGATCTTGACCGTATGCTTTTTCCCTAGCAACGAGAGACTAGCGACTAGGCCCACATTTTCAAATGATTTGGCCTTGGCCGCGGAATGGTGTGTTTTGGTACACCGGGATTGGGCGGGTGAGATAATGGCCTTTTTGAACAGCTCCATTTCCTTCTGACACTTGAGAAGGGGCTATTTCAACCTAGAAACAGCAGTTGGATCACAAAAGTCCGCGCAAGCTCTTGGCGCACCTGGCACAATAAAAAAATGTCTCATCACCACCGAAGTGACCACGACTTTTTTGATTGCACCAGGCACCCCAATTTCTTACCAGGCTGTTTTGCGCCCAACTGCCGTTTCTAGGTTCAATCAAACAGTTCTCAGCTCTGGGACATCAGATTTTTTTTATTACCAAATGAAGTGATCTTGGGATGACCCTATGTTGGTGTGACTTTCTAGGGAACACAGGAGAGGGGGGAATGGGCCCATGGCTGACCCATCGATTCCACAAAGTTTTGAAATTGGCGTGAGTTTTCGGTATGCCCAAGAACATGATTGGGTGGTTCATGCGATAACAGGGTTTCTTTCTGCGTACTTTATGGAAGATCCACGGTTTCGGGTTGTTCGTCGAGTTCATGAATTAGAAACAGGTATGTTCGTGTGGATATGTGAGGCGCCTAGCGAAAAATTTGTACGCAAATTACTTCGGCGATTACAGGTGGATGTTCCAGAATTTTCCATTCTCGATCGTGTTCCAGAAGGGGTGGGTTCCCTCAGAATAGTCATTGATTTGCCAGAGTTGCAATCCGGATCTGAACCAGAACGGGCATAAAAAAAACAGGGGCACGGACGTCGTACCCCTGTCACCAAACATGGTCAAGGTGAGAAGAATCGTGTTACCAGCGACCTCCACCGCCGCCGCCTCGACCTCCACGATCACCACCACCAAATCGACCTCCACCCCCACCACTTCGGGGTTCTTGCGGTCTGGCTTCATTGACCGTGAGGGTGCGACCCTCAACTTGGGTTCCATTTAATGCGTCAATAGCCGCTTTGGCTTCTTCATCAGTGGACATCTCCACAAACCCAAATCCACGGGATTGACCGGTGTATTTGTCAGTAATGACACGGGCTGAAGTGATGCTTCCATGGGGAGAAAATAGTTCACTGAGTTGATCATCCCCGGTGGCATAAGGGAGCCCACCAACATACAATTTTGAACCCATGAGGTTCCTCCTTTACTTTTGACATTGTCTTAGATTCGAGAACAGGGCGAAAGGAAGGAACTTCTAAGATGACTGGCTGACCAGGTATCCTCGGCCAACTTCCGATCGAGCATTCAACGGACCAAACAACATCGGACTTAAGAGCCTCGCTAGCTTTTGCTCCACTACCAGGCTCAGTGTTAATGAAGCACGTGTACAATACCACAGAGACTCAGGAAAGGAAACAAGGGAGGACGGGTTTCTGCATAAATATTTAGGGTAGGGAAGAAGGTGCCATGGGGACCCATTTTGGGACTGTTGAAAAAATCCGCCAGGTGCGTTCTCTGGGTCAGTCACTGGTTGCTCGTTGCTGGTCGCTAGTATTTAGGATTTTGAGGGTCCTTAATTTCCCTAGCAACTAGAGACGAGCGACAAGTCCCACCTCTTCTATAAATGCGGCCTTGGCCGCGGAAAGGTGGGTGTTGGCACACCGGGGTTGGGCGGGTGAGAAAATGGTCTTTTTGAACAATCTCTATTCCTATTGCCCTATTAGGGCATGTGTCAAAATCAACCTGCTATCGAGGAAAATATGAATTATTCAACAGGCCCATTTACAGATGGTTGAAGCCCCCGATACACTGTACACAAGCTGGTTCTAGGATACGAAATGTTGTGGCGGATGGTGATCATGTTTCATAAATATGTCGTTCTGATGGGGGTGTGGGTGTGCGTGGGAAGTGTCACCATGGGTCTGGATTTCCCAATCAGGAACTTGTATGCCCAGGGTTCAGCGAACGTGCGGAACGTCGGGATGATCACGAATCCGCACCCAAGCGTATTTGATGGTTTTGGTATGGCGTTGGATGTCAAAGAGAATAGGGTGCTTATTGGTGCGTCACATGAGGAAAATGGCGGAGTGGAAAGTGGGCGAGTGTATCTCATGGATGGAATGAATGGTCGAGTCCTTCACCAATATTCGCTATCTCGTCCTTTGGGGCATGACTTGTTTGGGTTCTCCGTCAAATTCATGAACGACAAGGTATTAGTTGGGGCACCTCAAGGTCGAGATCGACAGCAAGGGCACACTGGGGCGGTCTATGTGTTTGAAGGGGACAGTGGAAAACTTCTCCAGACTTTGCATAATCCCAGTCCTGGAACGGGGACGTTTGGGCATGCCGTGGATAGCCATGACGGTTTAATCATGGTGGGAGACCCCATGACGAGCCTCTCGACCACGTTTCATGCGGGTGCAGTATTTGTGTTTGAGAGCAGTTCTGGAACCCTGCTCTACTCGGTGCAATCACCAGAAAAACAGACGGGTGAACCAGATCGTTTTGGTCATGCGGTCGCGTTTGTGGAGAATAATATTCTCGTGACGGCGCCATTGGGTGGGAGTGATCCTAGCGATTCGGGAAGAGCATACTTATTTGAAGGCAGAACAGGAAAGCATATTCGTACCTTTCAGTCGCCATCTCCGCAGAATGGTGAATTTTTTGGATGGTCAGCGGCCGTAGATGGTCATACTGTGATATTTGGGGCGCTGGGTCACAACAAAGATAGTCAGGTAGAAGTAGGCGTTGCATACGTGATGGATGTTCTGTCCGGGCAGATCCTCTATCGTGTAGAAGCACCAGCGGGGGCTACGGGCGACCATTTTGGGGAGGCGGTGGCCATAGTAGATGGAAAGTTTTTGGTTGGGGCGCCTGGAACAGATATGAACTCGGAGATACTTGGGGTCGATGTTGGAGCGGTGTATGTGTTTGAAAAAGAAACAGGGACCTTGCTTGATACCTTGGAAAATCCTGAACCGGAAACTGGCGCAGCCGACCTCTTTGGTTTGTCCTTAGCCGGTGCAGGAACCAAGATGGTAGTGGGTGCGCCTTTTGGTGGGACCATACAACATACAGACAGTGGTGTGGTTCATCAATATGTGTTTCAAGGTAGACATGAGGGGGAAGGTTAATTTAAGATCGAGGGATGTCGATCGATACTCATTTTCAGGCCTGGCGTCGGGCAAAAAATATTTCCAATTCAGCTCTGTCCGAA
Organism: uncultured Nitrospiraceae bacterium; assembly: GCA_964555115.1. Lineage (GTDB taxonomy): Bacteria > Nitrospirota > Nitrospiria > Nitrospirales > UBA8639 > CAZKRH01. The sequence goes on from CAZKRH010000344.1 coordinate 4,920, forward strand.
AAGTCTGGGATTGCTCAAGAGTCTTTGGAGTTGCTAGAGCGAGGAGAATTGGATCCATCTGTATCCATGGTTGAAGCTTTGGCAAAGGGGTTGGAAATTCCTCCCAGTTGGCTCTATGGTCACCCCAATGACATGAAGAGATTGTTTGAGGATGAGGACGACTCGACGGGGTGGCTTACTCAGGAATCCTTGGACCCTGTCACTGAACGGATCATGCTTGGCTCACAGGTCGATCGTGAACTCTTTGTGTTATTGACCACCCTCTTGCAAAGTGGAGAGCCTAAGTTACTGCGTGCGGCGGAGATCAATCTCCGAAGCCTGGTCAAACAATCCAAGACGGCTACTGTTCCCTGGCAAAATCGAATCCCCGGTCATTTCGAACCACCCACCGATTGAGATCACTCAGAAACCTTTCAGGAAATTAAGAAAATGGAGGCGAGGTGAAGGGTAGGGGTGAACCTCTTTCTCCTTATGTTTTCCAAAGCCTCCCCTTCATTCCTGAGTATAACCTTCCCGATTTCCCTCGCCTTGGGCGCGGCGGAGCCACAGTATCGAATTCGACTATTCTGGCGAGCACTGTTTGAGCGAAGCGAGTTGCGCAGCCAATTAATTCGACACTGTGGCGGAGGCACCCGAAGGGCCGCGAACGGGCGAAAATGGTTTTGGGTCCTTTTGCCGAAACAAAAGGACCTCGGCGGCGGGGGGACGAAACCCCGCTAATAAATAATCGACAACAGAACCATTCTTAGTAACTTGTGTTGCGGTTCAGCTGTGCCAAGATGGTTAATATTCCCGAGAAATGACAGGCCAATATTTGTACGCTAGGAAACTTTATGGCTGGGTCCAACATGTGTGGAGGGCAATTGTTCATGGGAGGAAGTTGTCCTGAGCAGTGTCTGGCGGATCTGTTTACTTCGAATTCCTAGCCACATCGTCTGGCACCCAAATCCGACCAATGTCGCAAGAAGACTGACATAGATTCCTGGCCATATTTGAAGGGTGATGCCTGTCACCAATACGGCAACACTACCCACCAGGAAGATTACGACAGATTCGGTAACCGCACGCGTTTGATGACTTTGAATGAGAATGCCCTGGTACCAACTTTCGAGAACGGTGAGGGCTGGCATCAACACGGCCAACCACAGACTCGTCGTTCCCAATTGGACTAAGTCTGGAGATAACCCGGCCACAGTGTGAAACCAGAAATGGCTCAGAGGAGTCATAGTTAACAGGAGTAATAGGCTACTGGTGGTGATTCCCAACAGAAGGGCAAATTTTCGTAAAGCAGGAGCAGTCCCAGGTTTTTCAATGAGTGCCACGACGACTTCATGATAGGCGAGTCCTACACTGCGAAAGGCAAAAGATAATCCTGCAACGACTGGCCATACGGCCATCGATGATAGGGCATTGGGCATACGACTCATCGCTGCAGTCCCGATTGGAAGGGCCAGTAATGTCATGATGGGAGTAATGGCTAACGGAATATAAAAATGAAGCAGACCTGCAAACGTGATGGTGGTATCTGTCGACGAGGCCGTGTGTTTCATTTTGTGCAGGAGAGGTTGCGTACGTCGATTGACAAAGATCGCTTCGGCAATCACTCCCAAGGCAATAGCGATGCTGCCCACGACGATTCCAGATAACATTCCCACCCACAATCCCACAGCTAAGGTGAACGTATTGATACCCAGGCGAAACAATGTACCTGTGGCCACTGATTTTGATCGCCCACCACGGATGAGCACCCCTTGTTGAAATCGACGAATGGCAATTGACGCGGTCCAGGGTGTCATGATCATGAGGCCGGTTCTCGCGGGTTCAATAATTTTTTCTGGAACGGCGAGAATCTGGATAATGATAAAATCATATAAGGGGGTAAAGGCCACCAATATGTGCAGGGCCGTTAACGGAATGGTGAGTTGAAGCATAAACCTGCGAAGTTGTTTGTAGGATGCCCAATTTTTTGATAATGCGGTGGAGGCTGCCAACAACATAATGATGGGTGCTTCGATCAGGAGAGATATCGGAAAGACAACACCTCCATACGCGGCTAAACTGATTTCTGGATCAATGAGTCTGGCCATGACGGCACTCATAAGGGGAAGTTCACATCCCATTAAGAGCCAACTGCCTGCTAGTGGCCACCAGGTTTTCCAGACATGGAAAAGCTCGGAATGTTGAGATGGTTTGCTCGTGTTATTCATAGATGAATGATCCTAGAAACGGCAGTTGGGCGCGAAAAAGCTGTGCAAGGGATTTATGTGCATAGGGAATTTTAAAAACGTGTGGTCACCTTCTGGGTGATGAGAGCTTTTTATAATTCTCTGGGTGCATGAAGAACTTGTGCAGACTTTCGTGATCCAACTGCTGTTTCTAGGATGATGACTTTTCTAGGAGAATGTGTGGTCGATAGCGTGACTTTTTGAGACAGTGATCAGGAGGCCCTGTGTGTTGCTGTAAATGGTGATCCGAAAACGGTAGGGTGGATGCAGCTACAGAATATTGGATCTTGAAAGAATCAATCGAAACCGCTCAGTTGTAGGTCAGTTGATACCAGGGATGGGAGTCCTGGAAAGAGAATTATTGGTTAGGGCTAGTCTCCTCCTTTAATAATGTCAGCATCATAGTCATGAGGATCGGTATCGTCTAAACCTAAACCATTTCGATAACTCATTTGAAGTTCTTCTACTTGAGCGATATGCGTCGAAGAAGAATTCGATTCTCTCAGATAAGCCAAATAGGCTTCACAGAGGGTTAGGCCTGTTTGGAAATGTATGGGAATCGTTTCTTCCGTAACCTGTTGCCAGGTAATAAAAATAAGAAATTCTTGGAAAGCCATCGCGTGGGAATGGGTTTTTCCAATTTCCAATAACTCGAGATAGGCTGATTTCGCTACTTTTCCAGCATTGGTTGAAAAAGTTTCCTCAGCCTCTGAAGCTCGCTCAAAATCTTCGCCTAGCTCTCCAGCACGTTCACATGCTTGTAGGGCAACCTGAGCAGCAATAGCAGGATCAAAGTTCATGGAGGGATCGTCAAAAGAGGACAGTGAACAGCCGGGTTTGAGAATCTGAATATTTTGGAATGAACATGGTGGCGGTCACCTGGTTACCAATGGCCTCCTGTTCGTCCCCCGCCACTCTTCTCTCCAGGTGGTCGAGCTTCATTTACGACCAAATTTCGTCCCGCAAAGGAAAACCCATTTAAGGCATCAATCGCTTTTTGGGCTTCTTGAAGACTTGTCATCTCCACAAACCCAAATCCCCGGGACCCACCAGTGGCTCGATCTTCCACGATTTTTGCCGATAACACCGTACCATGTTCAGAAAATAGCTCCTGTAATTCTTTTTCTGTGGTTTGGTAGGCCAGGCTCCCAACATATAGTTTCGTGCCCAATGATTCGCCCTCCTCTGTTGGGGGAATGTAACCACTTCTAACGAAAAGATGATCTAGATTACCTAAGGCGAAGATATCCTACCATCAGTCTTGGGTGTTATCAAAGAATGTGGATCGACGAGGAGGCCGGTTTAAATGAGGAACATGCCCCATTTGGATACCAAGGCCCTGCCAATGAGGGAAGTGCTTGAAGAATAATAGGTCTAAAGACCCATGCTGGATTTTCAATGGTTAATGAATTTTCAAAAATTAAGGTTAAATGCGTATATTGCTAAGAAGTTTTTTCCTTGAAAAAGTTTGTGTAAATCTGTTATAAAAACAACATCTTATAAAGACAAATTGAAGGAATTTTCAAAGTCTACAAGGGATTATTGGGAAAAGGAATGACATAACAAAGTTATTCCTTATGAATATTTCCCACATACACTAATAGGGATTTTTCGGTACAAACTGACTCGTCTGCCATTTTAAAATGGGAGGCGTCTTTTTGTTTTGGTCAGAATGTTTCCTCATTTTCCTCCTGGGCTAGCCGTTCCCAGGTGGATAAATCCCCCTGCGTTGTCTACGTCCCTTTTCGCATTGAAGCACATGAGTGGCCCATGAGATCATTACTGGTTGGCCCTGATTTATTTGTAAGATAAACATATCTTCTTCACTTTCGGAAGGTTTACCGTATATGCCTCAAGTTAGAGTTAAGGATAAGGAGTCTGTTATGCCCAAGAATGCGTTATCGCCTGATGTTAAACGTCTCATCTCCTTAGGCAAGGAAAAGGGACATTTAACGTATGAGGATTTACAAAATTCTCTTCCTGGGCAAACACGGTCTTCGACTCAGCTTTCCAATCTGGTGGCTGTTTTTGGCGAAATGAATATTGCTGTGCTTCCCGAAAAAGAAGTAGTTAAAGAAGTAGTTGATGGTCGAGGAGAATCTGATTCCCCGCAAGAGGCAGCCTCAACTGAGGAAACTGAGGAGAACCAAGAAGAAAGTGAAAAAGAAATTGATTTGACTCCTGGCGACCTGAGTCGGATTGATGATCCGGTTCGGCTCTACCTGAATGAAATGGCGAGTGTGTCCCTCCTCAGCCGAGAAGGAGAAATTGAACTCGCCAAAAAGATTGAAGAGGGAAAAGAGGAATTGGCTCTGGCAATTTGCGGAATGCCGATGACGTTGACGTATTTGGATGTGTTGCGGATGCAGTTGAAAAAAGAGGAAGTGTCCCCACGAGAGTTGGTGCTGCTCCAAGAACCTAGTGAAGATGAAGAGCAAGAAGAAGAAACTGTTGAAGTGGATGAAGAAGAAATTCGTCAACGAACACTCGCAGGGCTTGATAAGATTCGGCGATCCACAAAAACTTTGATGGAGCTGTATACCCAGAGACGTCGAGGTGGAGCCGCCTCTCCCCAAAAACTAGAAAAACAAATCCTGACGGTCAGAATGCAATTGGTGGAAACGTTAAACAGTCTGAATCTTCAACCCAATGTGCGTGATCGATTCTTATGGCGCATCAAAGATATTGGGGCCAAAGCCGGGAGTGCGGAAAGAATTCTAGCCGAATGCTCAAGACGATTGGGCAAGCCTCGTTCGGAAGGGGCGAAGATTATCCGGCAAATGGCGAAAAATCGAACCACCTACCTGGCTATTCGACGAAAGGTCGGTTGTGGAGATGAGGCACTCCAAACCCTCATGAAAGCTTTTCAAGATGCGCAAGGAACCTTAAAAAAGATAGAGCAGGAATTCATCCTGATGCCCCATGCGGAATTTCGAGCTGCATTTCGAAGTCTTGAGCGGGCAGAAGAAAAAATGAAACGTGGAAAGGCTGAGCTTATTGAGGCCAATCTTCGACTCGTGGTCAGTATTGCGAAAAAATATACGAATCGGGGACTTCAATTTTTGGATCTGATCCAAGAAGGCAATATTGGGCTCATGAAGGCCGTGGATAAGTTTGAATATCAGCGGGGATATAAATTCAGCACCTATGCCACCTGGTGGATTCGACAGGCTATTACTCGAGCCATTGCGGATCAAGCGCGGACCATCCGTATTCCTGTGCATATGATTGAAGCGATCAATAAGTTAGTCCGAACCTCTCGACATTTGGTTCAGCAATTGGGGAGGGAGCCAACTCCTGAAGAAATTGGGACTAGGATGGAAATTCCTTTGGAGAAGGTAAGGAAAATTTTAAAGATTGCCAAAGAACCTATTTCACTTGAAACGCCTATTGGAGAAGAAGAAGATAGTCATTTAGGTGATTTTATTGAAGATAAAAAAGCGGTGTCTCCATTGGAAGCGGCCGTTCGCTATGATTTGCAACGACAAATTTCTATCGCCCTGGGGACGTTAACACCAAGGGAAGAAAAAATTATTCGAAAGCGTTTTGGTATTGGGGAAAGCACCGATCATACCTTAGAAGAGGTTGGTCAAGATTTTGATGTGACACGGGAGCGTATCCGCCAGATTGAGGCGAAGGCCTTGCGGAAGTTACGGCACCCAAGTCAAAGTCGAAAATTACGGAGTTTTGCAGAAAACTTTTAAATTCCCCAATCACATTGTTTGGAAAAGAGGGTCAGATCATGTTGATGGTCTGGCCCTCTTTTATTTGAAGACCATGTCCTGTGGTGTGAGCTGGTCAAAGGGCTGGTGAAAAAACCTTCAGTGGTCTCTCATCATTCGCCGCTCGTATTTTCGGGTGTGACCACTCGCTATTGAACTCAAGCGACACACCACCAAATTGAGTGTCACAATTCATTTGGGAATTCCGGAACGGGTGGAGGGCGATTAATTGGGTCGGAGGTTACGTGGAAAAGGGGAAAGAAGGCTGCCGGGGTGGAGGAGTTTAATTTTGGGGGTTCACAGCCAAAAAGTCATCGATGAAATCTAATACTAAATCATCAAGGGATTCGAGAAGCTCTTGAATGGTTCCAATGGTGACAATGCCGGCATCCCACGTGATGGCATGACCATGCCGTGCCCCATTAACCAGTGAAACCAATTGATGGAGTTCCACATCCATTCGACACGCAAATCGTTTGCGTTCAGTAGGGAGTGCGGCCACATTGATATAGAGATAGGGTTCCCCCACCATTTTCGCCGCTTCTTTCTCTTTCAAAATAGGAATGCCAGCAAAGGTTAATCGACCATCGATATTGGTTTGTATCTGCTTCCTCGTGAGATTTCCCCTCATTTCTGGCCCGAGGTCTTCCACGACAACGTAGATACCTTCTAATCCTTTTAATGATTTCTTTTTTCGCATAGGGAACCCCTACGTCAGAATGGTGGAACATGGATTGGTGAAAGGTGACGAATAAAACAACGGTACCATAGTGGATATCATATGGCTATGCAGAAAGAGAAAGGCCATAAGAAACAATTCTACAAACCCTTGACATATGGCGGGTATAGCAGTAGGCGGGATTGTCCGATAAGGAAAGGAAGCCGTCTTGTTCAGGAGACAAACAGGCTTGATAGCCAAGGCATTCAAAGCTCTGGAAGGAAAAAGTGACGAAAGACAATAAAATGGTGATCTCCAGGAATACAAAAGAACCCGCATGGGTCCAGTGGTCAGATGATCAGTTGTTAGATTGCCGAATGTCTGATTTGGGAGTGACGATTCAGGGAAGTCCTCTCGCAAAAAATATTCGTCAACTGTATTCGGAACTTGCTTCACAGCAATTGTTGTTTCGACCGCATGTGTGGTTGGCAGAAGAGTGGTTTACCCCAGATGGTGTTCCGGGAATTGCCATACCTTTTTATTTGGCACATCCTCGACTCATGCGTTTAGAACTCAATCAAATGCTTGAGGTCGAAGGGGGAACCCCGGAATGGTGTATGCGGATCCTACGTCATGAGGCCGGGCATGCCATTGAAAATGCGTATCGTCTTCGGCGTCGGCATCAGCGACAACAGATCTTTGGATATACCACCAAACCCTATCCTGATTGCTATGCTCCGAAACCCTATAGCAAAAGTTTC
>CAZKRH010000345.1:0-4382 GCA_964555115.1 uncultured Nitrospiraceae bacterium
ACGGATGAACGGGTCAATAGCGTGACCCCTGCCTTATTTCAACGGTATCCTGGTCCTGCAGAGTTAGCTCAAGCTGACCAAGGTGCCGTGGAAGCGATCATTCACCCGACAGGGTTTTTTCGCAGCAAGGCCAAAAATGTCATTGCTTGTGGACAAAAAATCATAACAGAGTTTCAAGGAACTGTTCCGCACACGATGGAAGCATTAATCAGTCTGCCTGGTATCGGTCGAAAAACCGCCAATGTGATGTTGGGTACGTGTTTTGGGAAACCTGCTATTATTGTCGATACACATGTGAAACGGGTTGCGAATCGATTAGATTTCACCACGAGCTCAGATCCCACGAAGATTGAAGTGGATCTCCAAGCACTTTTTTCCCAACAGGAGTGGACGGAAGGCTCTCAACGAATCCTCCTGCATGGACGATATGTGTGTGTGGCTCGAAAACCGAAATGTGACATGTGCGTGGTGTATACAGACTGTTCGTGGAAAGGGAAAGTGGCCCGATGCTAAAGAGTATGACGGGGTTTGGGAAGCGTGAAGCCTCCCATGGGGGATTGACATTGAGTGTAGAGATGCGGTCAGTCAATCATCGTCATCGGGAGGTGGCGCTTCGTCTACCAAAAGGATTTTGGGAAATTGAAGATAAGCTGAAAGCGCTCATTTATCGGCAATGTGCTAGGGGGCGTGTCGATGTGACGGCATCCTTGGGTGGAGGGAAAGAATCTTCCAAAACATTAAGTTGGGATCGTGGGTTGGCCAAGCAATATTCTCAAGCCCTTCGTGAAATGCAGCGTGAGCTGAAAGTGAAAGGTGAGGTGGATATCACCCTTCTGGCCGGTTATCGAGATATTTTTTCCTTTGGAGAAAAAGCAGCGATCGATGAGAAAGTCCAAAAAATGCTGACCCGACTTGTGACGCAGGCGCTGGGAGATTTAGACGGGATGCGTCGACGTGAAGGGAAAATGCTGCAAACGGATTTGACGAAAAGGGTTCACGGAATCGAAAAGGTGATTCGAACGATTGAGCGTCGTACCCCAATGGTTGTGCGAGAATATGCCGAGCGGATGAAGAAGCGGGTGGGGCAATTATTAGACGGGGAGCCAGTCGATCAGGGGCGGGTGGCTCAGGAACTGGCCGTGTATGCCGAACGATGTGATGTAACAGAGGAGTTGATCCGACTGGACAGTCATGTGGCACAATTTCATCTATTGCTCAAAGAATCAGAGCCTGTTGGCCGGAAATTAGATTTTTTGCTACAGGAAATGGGGCGCGAAGTGAATACCATTGGATCCAAAGCGAATAATGCTGACATATCTGGATTGGTGGTCGAACTCAAAAGTGAGTTGGAAAAAATTCGTGAACAAGTGCAAAATATTGAATGAATCATATATCCTTACGAAAGAGTTGATGGCATATGGGACGTAAAGGTTTGTTGATCGTGGTCTCCGGACCCTCTGGGGTAGGGAAAAGTACGCTGTGCAAAACCATGGTTGCAGAGGTTCCAGATACGACGGTGTCAGTATCCTATACCACCAGGAGTCCTCGTCCGGGGGAGGAGGAGGGAGTCGATTATCATTATGTGAAAGAGGAAACCTTTCGGCAGATGACCGAACGACAGGAGTTTGTCGAATGGGCGTTGGTCTACGACAATCTCTATGGGACCCCTCAGCGCCAATTGGTTGAGGCGATGGAACGAGGGGTAGATGTGTTATTGGATATTGAAGTCCAAGGGGCGCGGCAAATCATGAAACGATTTGCGGATGCCGTCTATGTGTTTGTGGTGCCTCCTTCACTGGAGACGCTTCGGACTCGATTGGTTCGTCGGGCCGGAGATACCGAGGAGGAGGTAGAACGGCGATTTCAACGAGCCAGTGCAGAAATTACGAATTATAAATTGTATCATTATTTAATCCGGAATGATGACCTGTCCCGTTCGACGCAGGAATTAGAGTCGATCATTTTGGCCGAGCGTGTGAAAACCACAAGAATTCAGGAATCGTGGCTGGTAGAAAAAGGCCTGTTGCATACAGGAAAAGAGAGCAAAGTCTAATCAGTGAATCTTAACGTGAAGGAGGAACGTTGGTATGATTGATACCCTATCGTTGTTAGCTGATAATAGTTTAGACAAATTTGATTCTCGTTATCGCATGGTGTTAGTGGCCGCTCAACGAGCGAAGCACATCATGCAAGGTGCCGAGCGATCCCAAACCTCAAAGTTTACCAAAGAAACGTCGTTGGCTTTAGAGGAAGTCATGCACGGAAAGGTGCCATATTTAATGGGGCAAGATGCGCGCGAGGCATTTAGAGTGGCCAGGAAATCTGGGGCACCAGAATTTGATCAATCCCTCCTTGGGGAAGGGGATGAAAATACCGCGGAAATTCACAAGCAACTCAGTGTGTATATCGATGATACCCCCAAGGAACCAGCCCCTCCAGCTGAGGGATAGGGAGCCAGGTACAGTGGTGATGTCCATGGGCCGATTTCACAATGCTCGAATCGTGTTAGGCGTGACCGGCAGTATTGCCGCCTATAAAGCCGTCTCCCTCTTGCGGACATTGGTCCAGGAAGGGGCGGAGGTGCATGTGGTGATGACCGCATCTGCTACCAAATTTGTGTCACCCTTCACTTTTGAGGTGTTGTCTCAGCACCCCGTCCATCAAGATTTATTTTCCGGGCAGGATCCTATGTCCCATTTACGGCTGACGGAATCCGCTGATCTGGTGTTAGTCGCACCCTCCACGGCCCATACGTTGGCCAAATGTGCCCTGGGTTTGGCGGATGATTTATTGAGCACCATGATGTTGGCTGCGCGATGTCCCATGGTGTTTGCACCGGCCATGGATGGAGAAATGTGGGAGCATCCCACGGTGAGAGAACATACTCAGGTGTTGCGAAACCGGGGTGTTGTGGTGCTGGAGCCAGAGGATGGTCCTTTGGCTTCGGGGTTAGTGGGAAAGGGAAGATTCCCAGCAGAAGAGGCCATCCTGAATGTCGTCGCCTCTACCCTCTACCGACGGAAAGATTTGATCGGTCAGCATGTCTTGATATCGGCCGGGCCAACTCGGGAACCGATTGATCCTGTGCGATTTATTACCAATGGGTCGTCAGGAAAAATGGGGTATGCCTTAGCAGAAGCTGCCGTGCATCGTGGGGCGGAAGTGGTCTTAGTCAGTGGTCCCACGCATCTCACTCCTCCATCTGGGGTCGAATGTGTGTCTGTGGAAACCACCGAAGAAATGCGTGCAGCCCTAGTTGAACGGTTCTCATGGGCCACGATGTTATGCATGACTGCCGCCGTGGGGGACTTTCGGCCACGGCAAGTTTCGTCAGAAAAGATGAAAAAACAGGACTGGGATGGCAGTCCCCTGGAACTTGAACGAACCCCGGATATTTTGAAAGACCTGTCTGAAAGGCGTGAGCACCAAGTTCTTATAGGCTTTGCGGCGGAGACCCAAGACCTTTTAGAAAATGCCAAGAAGAAACTTCAACACAAAAAACTAGATCTAGTGGTGGTCAATCAGGTGGGTGGAGACGATTCAGCCTTTGGGAACGATTCGAATCAAGTGACCCTGATTGCGAAGTCAGGGGAAATCACCCCACTTGAGCGTATGCCCAAAAGAAAGGTGGCCGACCATATTTTAGATGAAGCCCAAAAACATCTTCCTGCCCAGGATCAAGATTTGCCCTACCCCCGAAAGCTCAGAGGCCTCTGAGCTGATCTGAAGTTTTCACACTCTTTTCGTTTTTGTTGCGAAAACATTTAACCTTAGTTGCACGCCATCTCTAAGGTTATCGCCAGTCCCCCAAAGGAATTTGAAAAACAGGGCTGGCAATGTTTATCTAGTAAGTTGGTAGGATGAAACTATAAGAAGGGTATTGCCAACTTAAGCCAAATTTGGCTCCAGTCTACGCGTGGAGCCAGCAATCTAATCCCTGACAAATCAATGGATTATAGCCAGGTGAATTGTCTGTTCAGTGTCCAATTTTCGTTAAGTGGACAATACCCTTTGCAGGAATAAATTACTGACTTGCGCGTCTTATAACTGATGGATTTCCCGCTGCTCCATCGCATTGGTGACTGACGCTAGTAGGGTCTCATCCTGCAGTGGTTTGACCAGATAGTTGACGAGCATCCCGTGCGAGACCAGGCTGGCCAATGACTCGTTCTGGAGTAAATGGGTCTGCATCTCCGCCTCGTGCTGAACCACATTCCAAAGGAGTCTGGCGGTTGCGCCTCCCAATACTTCCGCCCCCGGGTCCTTATGCTCAGCAATGAGCTGCTGCATGTGAGGGTCGCCGGTCACGTCCACGATCAGATCCGTGCCTTCCGAGGCAATCAGGCCAATCGCATCGTGGACGACTGGGATACGCAGCTCAT
>CAZKRH010000346.1:0-6448 GCA_964555115.1 uncultured Nitrospiraceae bacterium
AGGAAATTCTTCAATTAATCTGGTCTGGACTGAAAAATAAAGAAATTGCGGAACGGTTGAAAATCAGCGTCAAAACCGTTGAAGCTCATCGAGCCAATATGATGAAAAAAGTCAGGGTGTCTAATGCCGCCCAGCTTTTGAATGCCGCCATCCAAGAAGGGCTCATTCAAATTAAGTAATTTTTGAATTCTTGACTCTTCCTCTCTGCCTCACTACCTCAAACAACCCAATTGCCGCCGCGGCCGATACATTTAACGATTTAATTTTCCCATGCATAGGAATATGGGCCTGATCCTGGCATTTTTTGACAACTCCTGGCCGAATACCTTTCCCTTCTCCACCTAAGACGAGCGCCACTGGCCCACACAATTCAAGATCAGTATAAGGTTTGGTGGCATCTTGGGTAATCGCATAAGACGGAATATCCATGAGAGCGAGACGATCCACCAGTTTTCCAATATTGGTCGTCCGCACCACTTGCACATAATCGAGTGCCCCTGCGGAAGATTTCGCCACCCCCGCTGATAGGCCCACCGCTCGACGTTCAGGAATAAACACGCCATGTACCCCGGCCACTTCTGCCGTCCGTAAAATGGCTCCCAAGTTTTGGGGATCTTCTACCCCATCCAGCAACAGAAAAAAGGGGGCCTGTTCTTGTCTGCTGGCAAAGGTGATCACCTCTTCTTCTTCTGCATACGCCTTCACGGCGACAACCCCGACCACCCCTTGATGGCGCCCGTGGGGAACCAGATGATCTAAACGCTCTCGCGGTTCTACCGAAAAGGGAATGCCCGCAGCTCGGGCAAGAGCGACAATACGGGAAAATTGCCCATCCACCCGCACGATGAGCAGCCGTTGCACCGTTCGGTTCTCAGCCTGCAGAATTTCCATGACCGGATGGAGGCCAAATACTATATCCGGGCTATCCCCGCTTCCAACGAGTGGTCCCATCCGGTCGATCTTCGATGATGATTCCCTTCGAGGCCAATTCTTGGCGGGTTTGGTCCGCGGTCGCATAGTCTTTTTTTTCTCTGGCTTCGACACGTTTTTGCAATTGCTCCTGAATCCATTCGTCACTAACTCTTTTTGGGGGGCCGTCAATCCTACTATCTGTCACAAATGTTAACCCACGAAATTCCCACGCGTGGACGGAAAGTTGAAAGAGACCGAGGACTTTTCCCAAACGCCTGAAGACTTCTCGAATGGTGTTTCGCTGCTTCTGTGACAGTCCATCTTTGATCCTGGTGTTGACTAATCCACGGAATTGATGAAGTTCTGCCAATGCCTTAGGGGTGTTGAAATCATCATCCATGGCATCAATGAACCCTTTTTCAATATACTCCCAGTCCTTCTCATCAGGCCCCTCGGCCACCATGGGGTTGGCCTCTTCCTCCTCAAGTTGTTGGAATAACCCATAAAAACCATCCAATGTCGCTTTGGCTTCTTCAATCACTTGGTTGGAAAAATTCAGATCACTTCGATAATGGGTGGTGAAGAAAAAATATCGCAAGGATTCCGATGTTACAGCCACGGAACAATTCGATTTTTCAAAAATTTCCCATATCGTAAAAAAGTTTCCCAAGGATTTTGACATTTTTTCTTGGTCAATCGTCACAAATCCATTGTGCACCCAATACTTGGCAAACTCTTTTTTCGTCAACGCACAGGCTTGTGCAATTTCATTTTCATGATGAGGGAAGATGAGATCTTTTCCCCCTCCATGAATATCAAAGGTTTCACCTAAATGATGAATCGACATCGCAGAACATTCGATGTGCCAGCCCGGCCTCCCTTTTCCCCAGGGACTATCCCAGGAGGGTTCCTCGGGCTTCGCCTTTTTCCATAACGCAAAATCCATGGGATCTTGCTTGCGTTCGTCAATTTCCACCCGAGCCCCTGCCAACATATCCTCAAGATTGCGTCGGGACAATCTTCCGTAGGACTCATAAGCCCCAACCCGGTAATACACATCTCCGTCGACGGAATAGGCAAATCCTCCATCAATTAATCCTTGAATCATGTTCACAATGTGGGGCATATGATCAGTCGCTCGCGGTTCTACATCAGCCGCTTCCACACCCAATCTATTCATATCCCGATAATATGCCTCGATATATTTGTTGACCACCTCGGTCCAGATCATGTTCTCCTGACTGGCTCGATTTAAAATTTTATCGTCGATATCGGTAAAATTTTTCACAAAGGTGACCTGATACCCCAGATACCGTAAATACCTGCGAATGACATCAAACACGACTGCACTCCGGGCATGACCCAGATGACAGTCATCGTATACTGTCACGCCACACACATACATTCGGACGTGTTTGGGCCTTATCGGCTCAAAGCTTTCCTTCGAATTGCTCAGCGAATTAAAAATTTTCATGGTGACGACACACACTCATTTACTCAGTTTCAGACTTATTGGCCTTTTTCACTTGTAAATGGACCACATAAAAACCCAAGGCCAACAGTATAAAAAAGACCAGAGTAAATATATTGAAATACTTTTCAAGGGCTTCTTTCATCCATGGTCCGAGCATTTGAATGGTTCCCGCCACGAGAAAAAACCGAGCGCCACGACTCACGAGGGATGCCAATACGAATATCCGAAAATTGACGGCAAACGTCCCTGCCCCAATCGTAAAAATTTTATAGGGTACCGGCGTAAAACCCGCGACAAGAATGGCCCAGCCTTCATACTGCTGAAACTTATCGTGGATGAATTTGATCCGCTCTTCCCCTACAAAACGATGTAAAATAGGACGACCTCCCTGCCAACCAATTCCATATCCAAATATTCCTCCTAACACCGACCCTGCCGTACTCACGGCCGCGTAATACATGCCCAGACTCGGATCCCCAAGGGTTAACGCCATCAGCAACACATCTGGAGGAAGAGGGAAGAATGATGATTCTGCAAACGCTAAAAGAAACAAGGCGGGGACTGCATACGGGGAGTCCGACCAGGATAACATCCAATCATATAACTCTTTAAACACTCCTCCTCCACACGTTCAAGGTATCCTTTGGTTTAACATAGGCGCTCCAATTTGATGCCAAAGGACCCTAGGTTCACGATTTTCATTTTTTGGGGAGAAGACGTTTCAAGGGTCGTTCCCAAGCTTGTAACGTCTTGACTGCGGAGTATTGTGTCATATCCAAGCGCAAGGGGGTAATGGAAACCTTCTTGCCCTGAATGGCCTCAAAATCTGATAATTTCCCGCGCTGAATGGACATTTGTTTCCCAGCAATCCAATAATACTGCTCTCCCCTCGGGTCAGTTTTGACTGAAATCGGATCTTCATAGAGCCGGCGACAAAGCGTTGTCACCATTAATCCCTTCAAATCTTGAACCCGGCCTTTGGGGACATTCACATTGACCATGGTCTCTTTGGGCAAGCTGCGGTCAAGAATCATCTTTGCGACAATCTTTGCCACTACACTTGCTACACTAAACGAATAATGAGGCCCTCCATCTACGGATATAGCCATCGAAGGAATTCCCTTGGCCAGGGCTTCCATGGCAGCCGAAACCGTTCCTGAGTTCGACACATCATCCCCGAGATTTAATCCCTTATTTATTCCAGAAACCAAAAGCCCTGGCTTTTCACTTTGGAAGAGCTGCCCTAACCCCAACACCACACAATCGGCAGGTGTCCCATTCACCGCAAACACCCGTCGTTTCAGTGATTGAAGTCTCAGAGGCTTATGCAAGGTAATGGCACGCCCCACCGCATTCTGGGGCTTTTCTGGAGCGACGATCCATACTTCGCCTAAACTATGCAGGGCTGAAGCCAAGGCATGCAGGCCTTTGGAATGAATACCATCATCATTCACAATTAATATTTTCACGTGCCGTACTCCTACTCGGAACTTTTCTTACAAAAAAGTCAGAGAAAGTTCAAATTTTCTTTTCTTACCACACGAGGACAAGTCATTCCATGTATCAGCTATCGTCACAAATCCAGTCCCTTCATCTACCATTCCTTGGGCAGAAAAAAGCCCGCCCCAATGTGATTGAGGCGGGCTTTTTTACCGCATGCAAAGGCTTAAATCAAATGCCTTAAATATTTTGCATAAAGTGAGCAACTTCAGCGGGGTCCACCTTACCCATAATCGCTGACTGCGGGACGGTCGAGGATTTCTTTCCTGTGAGTCCGGCTACTATTTCATCCACAATCATTTCAACTGGCATGGACATTCCCCCATACACATGAGGACCCCTGACAATGGCAGCATTGGAAAAACCATAAATGGCGGCAGCCACATCCCTGGCCAACCAACCCACATAATTAAACTCTGGAATGACGATGAGTTTGGCCTTTGCACACAACTTCCGCAACTCTTCGGTGGGGAATGGACGAATGGATCGAATTTTGATCAATCCAGCATGAATGCCTTTCTCTGTGCAGACCCTGATCGCTTCTCGTGACTGAGCCGCCGCACTTCCCGAAGCAATGAGCAGAACATCAGCTCCTTCCACATCGCATGCTTCAATGAGCCCATCCATATACAGTTCAATATATTTTCGAGAACGTTCCACCGCCGCCCACACTTCTTGCTGCCATACCGCATGGATGTTGTACGCCATAAAGTTTGACTTTTGAACTGGCGCATCTCGCGATAACCGAGCAGGAGGATTTTCTGCATCCAATACGGGGACCGCTCCACGCCAGGCCTCTCTCGCTGGCAATTTGTACCCCTTATCTTGCATGGAACAATATCCCCGGGCATGGGTGACAAAAAATCCGTCGCAACACACCCCCACCGGAAGGGTCACATCATTTTTTTCGCTAATTATGAAGGCCTTCATAATAAAGTCAAAAAGGTCTTGCTGATTTTCAGCATGAAAGATAATCATTCCACATTGGAGAAGGTAGGCCATCTCGATATTGTCAGGTTGGATCGCCAGAGGAGCATTGACCACTCGACAGGTAAACATGACCACAGCAGGCAACCGATGGCCAGGCCAAGACGCAATCGGCTCCAATCCACGAAGAGTCCCCGGACCGGCGGTTGCGGTAAAACATCTCACCCCCGCCCGTGACCCTCCTGCAATAGCCGACATGACCCCATATTCTTCCTCGCCACGGTAGAACTCCTTGACATATCCTTCTCCATACAGCACACCAATAAGCTGTAGGGTTTCACTTTGGGGGGTAATCGGATACGCAACAGACATATCCACACTTGAACGACGAACTGCTTCTTTGGCGCATTCACTCCCTGTAATAAATTCCCGTTCTCGCGGGGCCTCATGAAACATAAATTCCGGAGTGACCACTTTTTGCCTTTTTGCTTCAGCGTGAGGATCTTTCCTCCCACCTTGAGTTGGTGTTGTTGGAGCAGGAGACGGAGCACTCGTAATTGGATCCCCTTGCGGATTGGTTTTAACTTCTGCTTCTAATCCTTCGCTCATGGCCTACCCCCTCATATTTGTTGTGCACTTTTTTAAACCCAAGGGTTTTTTAGTTTTACGATAATGTTCTCGAATACATGTATTAACCTTCTCGTTGCATTTCCTCTGCTTTATGGCCAAATGCCGCAGCATTTCCTCCAACTGGATCTTCAGGAGTAAAGTCCAAGGGATTGGTATGGGTTTTGTTATCAAGAACAAGGGATTGTAAACCCGTCAACCGAACATTTTCACCATTTTCCGGAAGCGACAGCCCCAGTTCTTCTCGAACCCGTTTAAATACCTTGGCCGCTCTTCTAATTTTTGCTGCATCCGAGTCTCGAATCGTGAACATGGCGTCTTCATGTCCCTGTTCAGCACAAATCGCGGCCGTCCAACAATTCGTCCCTGCCCTTATCATCTTCAATGTCAAGTTAGCATAATGGCAATGTACCCCAATAAAAATACAGGCCTCAATTTTATTTCCCCAAATAGTTAAATTGGGGTGATTGGGGTTAATAGCCTCTTGTGGTTCAACCTTGGGATATTTAGGACGATAATCGGGCATGGGAATAATATGGATATTAGGAAGCTCTGCTGCTAATTCTAAGACTGCCTTGGCTTTTTCGACAGCATGTTCATTCCAGGCCCATAAAACCAAAGGTCCAGGAAAAAGGGTGGCATTTTTTCTGGTCATCATGGCCCTTGCCATTCCTTCCATGGCAATTTCCTCTTCAACAACATGACCCCACTTCAATCCATAACCAGGGTCAGGGGGAAGTACCCCTAATTCAGCTGCTGAAGGTGGGTGAAAACCTGCAGGACCAGGAGTAACAATCGGTTCTTCTTCCGTGTCTGATGTTGTTCCCACTCGATTTCTCCGATACGCTAATAATGAAAATTGACAATGAGTCGGTTCTATTTAACTCCCATATCACATATCCCAAGATCTCACATCCAAGGATTCGCCAATTTCGCCGTGGACCGTTGTAAAGGGTGTGCACAATGTGTGTGGGTCTGTGACAATATGGCCAAACATAATGCCATTAA
>CAZKRH010000347.1:0-2523 GCA_964555115.1 uncultured Nitrospiraceae bacterium
CCCAATTGGTGCTGACATGATCGGTGTCATAGCTCACTCCATAGACTCTGGCAATTTCCCATCCTTTGTGCAGAACCGATTTTCCCTCGACTCCGCCTGCCCCAAACACATGAACATTCTCCGGCCACGAAAATTTAGCCCCCCACCCCGACAACGGATCATGATTGCCATGACACATATAAACCTGGATAGAATGTTCTGCCAATCGTTCAAATTCCCCACGAAGCTTGGCTAAACCCCGTAAACTTCGGTCGGCGGCATCGTAGACATCTCCCGCAATGAGGAGAAAATGCGCTTCTTGTTTGAGACATAAATCTACAATCCCCTGCACCGCTCGAAACGTGGCTTCTTGCATAACGGTTTGAAGGGCCGGGGATACTTCAGACAACCCTTTGAAAGGACTATCCAAATGTAAATCTGCGGTATGAACAAATCGAAAGGGTTTCATCACACCTTTTACTCAATGAGGAAAACTCATTGGGATTTTTCTTGGAGGAGGCTTCGGCCTGCTGCCATGACTTTTTGGAGTTGTTCCGCAGTATCCGCTTCCCCATAACAGCGAACCAAGGGTTCGGTTCCGGACGGACGAAGGAGGAACCAACTATTATCTTCCATCACCAATTTACATCCATCCATTCGATTGACTTCCCGTACGGCGATTCCAGCCAACATAGATGGGGGGGATTCTATGGTCTTGGATAGGGAGGCTTGCATGCCATTCGTGATCCGGACATCTTCCCGCTCACTGAATACCTTGCCCACTCGAGCAAAAAGGTCATGCGATAATTCTCGAATACTTTTCCCCGTTTTGGCGACCATTTCTGTCACGAGAAGACAGGCTAAAATTCCGTCTTTTTCGGGAACATGCCCGGTTATGGACATCCCTGCACTTTCTTCTCCACCCATACAAATTTCACCATTCGCCAGCATTTGACCTAAAAACTTAAACCCGACCGGCGTTTCTGCTATTCCTAACGAATGGTATTGAGCTACCTTATCTATTAAATGGGTCGTGGCCACCGAACGTGCCACCTTTCCGGTCCATCCTCTGTCTTGAATGAGATAGTCTGCCAACAAGGCTAATATAAGATTCGGTTCTATAAATGTCCCCTCCTGGTCAATGATGCCAAAACGATCGGCATCTCCATCAGTGGCTAACCCTAAATGCGCTCCTTCTCGTTGAACCGTCTCCTGGAGTTCCTTGGTAGTTTCTGGAGTAGGCTCTGGTCGAACGCCACCAAAGTAGGGATCTCGCCAATAATGTAACACGGCCATCTTCGCCCCAGCCTTCCGAAGAAAGTCATCCAGATACCCACGAGAGGTTCCATATAATGGATCCATGACCAATCGAAGATCTCCCTGCCTGATGGCCTCCATATCGATGTGTTGTTCCAGAGCCGTCAAGTAATCAGGTTTAGGATCAAACCATCGAATCAACCCATTTTTTTCAGCATTGTCCCAAGGTAACCATTTCGTCGGTTCACCATGGAGTAGGGGTACAATTTTTTGTTCGATTTCAGCGGTCGTTTCCGGTAATGCTGGGCCACCCCAGGCAGGGGTAAATTTTATTCCATTCCATTCCGGGGGATTATGGCTAGCTGAAATATTAATCCCCCCGGCTAACTGTTGACGTAAAACCTGGAACGCAATTGTGGGGGTCGGGGTTTCCCTATCACACAGGAAAGAGGGGATCCCGTGGGCGGCCATCACCTCAGCAGCAGTCTTGGCAAAACGTTCTCCTAAAAATCTGGAATCGTGTCCAATGATAACCCCCCTTTCCCCAATTTTTTCTTGGCGAAGATATTGAGCAATGGCCTGACACACGATTCTAGTACTCTGGACATTGAACCCTTCTCCCAGAATGGCTCGCCATCCGGAAGTTCCAAATTTTATTGGCTCCATTTTCATGTTCTCTCTGAATAGACCTAATTATCCGCGCAGATTATCAAACCTGATTCAACAAGGCTACTGTAAATCTAGGGGAACAGGGGTGAGTGAATCCCAAAGGAGGTGACATCCTCAACGACATGGTCCAAAAAGGCCTAGGCTGGAAGACCGAATGGTTAAAAAATCCAGGTCTGGTGGGCGTCTTTCATCGTTCAAAAAACAGAGATCTTCCGATCCCACGAAACGAGTGTAAAGGAACGAGTTGTCAGAACCAAACCTTCAGGAGGCCGTTCACGGAATTTTTTCTTATCCCCTCAATAAAAAAAGCCCACAGGCCTTAACCTGTGGGCTTAAAAAACCCGGCAACGTCCTACTTTCCCACAGCCTCGCAGCTGCAGTATCATTGGCCCTGGAGGGCTTAACTTCCGTGTTCGGGATGGGAACGGGTGTGGCCCCTCCGGCATGGCAACCGGGAACTTGTATCGTGAACCGTTCCTCGTTTTTCGTGAAAGAAAAAGAGGTTACTACCTTCTCTTCTTGCGTTTCACACTAAACTATTCACGTTTCACGGCGCGCATGTTCCTACGCGCAAAAGACCATGTCTATCAGAAGCAAAATAATGTTAAGCCTCACGGC
>CAZKRH010000348.1:0-2442 GCA_964555115.1 uncultured Nitrospiraceae bacterium
CTAGCTTTAGTTTCTTTTTACAGGGGGGAGGAAATGTCTCGAACGGTAACATTACTGGAATTGGTGTCTGTTTATAGCAAGGGTTCGAGTTGGTGCAGTACTGCAGGGTGCTAGCCATCTGTGGCATGAAAAAAGGGAGAGCCAGCCAATCCCGCTTCCACCTCTCTTGCCCTTCAGTTCGACCGTTAATTTTCCGAATGATTTTGTAAGGACCGGTCTGCATCAATCTCAGAGGCACAACGTTTTAAGGACCGATATTACGGTCTGCTCTTTTTGTGGAGAGGGGTGAATCAACCATGCGAGTGGTGGGCGATATTATGACCAAAGACCTGAAAACCATTTCCCCTGATGCCAGTGTTGAGTCGGCTGCCAAGAAAATGCGCGACAACCATATCAGTTCGTTACTTGTGGAAGAGGCTGGGAACTACATTGGCGTAATGACCGAAACCGACGTGGTGAAAAAGGTGGTGGCGGAGGGAAAAGATCTTTTCAAGACCAAAGTGAAGATGGTTATGACCTCTTCGATTATCTCCATGGACTTTTCTCGGCCGCTGATTGAAGCGTATGAATCTATGGCAGCCAAGCAATTCCGCCATCTTCCAGTGACAAAGGATGGAAAAATTATAGGCCTGGTGTCCGCGAAAGACCTTATGGCCTATATTCAGGTAGTTGCGGCCTAGCCATTAGGTTTTTGTCCCAACACCTGCCTTTCCGCTTTCCATCTTACAAACTTGGGATCCCACCACATGGTTTGGGCAATTAAAGCCAGAGGTAGCTCAGGCGATGCGCAGGGGCCGGGTTCTGAACCCTGAAATCCATAGATCATCTCCAGGCGAATTGCCCGTATGGTCAAAATACTCATTCACCCTTGGGGAATCTGAAAAACTCAAGTTGTTCAAGGCGGATGAATGGTATTGTCAACGTAACGAAGATCCGACTCTGAACCCACCATTCGCCTGGAGATAATCCATTGATTTGGTAGGGACTGGGGTAATGGCTCTACGCGTCGACCGAGCCACATTTGGCTTAAGTTGACAATGCCCGTGCGTTAGAAGAGCTTCATCGCTTTCTAAATCAAGCTTTAGGTCAATATAGTATTTACTCACTTGGTGGGCGGGGTGATCGAATTCCATTTGCGGATGACTTTTTGGGTGAATATTCGATTTTGGAATTCTTCAAGATTGGTAGGTTCTCTATTAGGGAGCAGGGGGTAATGTGCTCGTCTCGGAGGGAGTAGCAAAATAACTAATCATGCCGCGCGGGGTTAAATAATTCCGGGTGGTTTCGGACACCTGCCCAGGGCGCAGACTCTGTTTGATAGTCAAGCTCGGGTCTTCGTGCGCGAGATCCATGATGATGGCTTCATTTCTGGGGAGATCAGGGGAATACAGCATGACCTGGGGGCGCATGCGATCTTCTTGATTAATGGTGCAGACAACCCCGATTGAGCCATCGCTTAACTCGACCAACGAACTTGGGGGAAAGACACCGAGTGTCCTAACCAATACGTCCACCGCGATTTCTGCAAATTCCTCCTTCTTTTTACTATAGAGAGTACACAGCGCTTCATAGGGGGTGACACTTTGTTCAAGGTCCGGGTTATTGGAGAGTTCCTCAAAGGCATCCACCACGGCGACGATTTTGGTGAGGCTATGAATCCCCTCCTCTTTTAAGCCCTTGGGATACCCCGATCCATTCAGGCGTTCGTGATGTTCCGCAATGATTTCCAAACACGCATTGTCAAGCCCATACCCCTTGTCGACCATTATCCTTCCATTTTCTGGATGCCGTCGCATGTCGCGGATTTCGTTTTTTGTTAAAGAAGATATTCGAGTCGTAAATTGATGGAGACCACTTAAGTAGCCAATGTCGTGGAGAAGGCCCCCCATCCCCAAGCTCTTCACATCCTCATTTGGCAACTCGAGCTCTCGTCCCACAGCTATAGATAAGATGGCCACATTCAGAGAGTGGTAATGAAATTCACTGCCCACTTCATTGTCTCCCAAGAGATTCATCAGGGCAACAATGGTCCCATCCCCTTCCAAAATTCCATCGAGCTGGGTGATGAGGTCTTCCGCCCTGACGATGCCCTTTACATAGCCATTCTTGAGGTCCCCGATAACGGCTTTATTCATGCCGACCACTTGCTTGTAGGCTTTCTCGGCTTGAATGAGCGTGTTGCGCCGGCGTTCAAAAGTCTGGCGTCGTTCAACTTGTTCTTGCTCCACTGCGGGCGTATCCGCACCCTCATACTCAGGAGATCCTGGAGGGGGTTCCCCCGAAACACTCCCAGTTTCGTGCAGAAGTCCTTTGCTCAGGGTTTGCCCTTCTGGATGCTCCAGGGGCACCCCTTCAAGAGCCACAGGGATATTGTTTGAGCTGACGCCTGAAGCAGTATCACCGTTTTCGTGATCTTCTTGGGAAGGGAGGGGATCTGAGCGG
>CAZKRH010000349.1:0-1683 GCA_964555115.1 uncultured Nitrospiraceae bacterium
TCAACTGTCACATGGGTTAATTTAAAATAGGGAACACCCGTGACGGCATCGACTTGCCGCGCCATGAGATCCTTTACGGGAGGATCATTGAAATGTTCAGGCACTGTGCAGGTCCCCGGCATCAGGGAAGTGTTCTTCTCCACCGTCATGTCCAATGTGCCCTGGTCAGAGGTCAAACGAATGCGCTCACCAGAAGCAAGTCCGATATTTTTAAGATCTTCTGGACACATAGAGAGATTTTTCGTGTTTGGCGAAATCTCGATGAGGCCAGAAGCTTGAGTGGAAAGCTTTCCAGAATGATAGATCAGTTGAATCATGCGTAGACCGAACGGTCGATGGGCTTTTCCTTTTCCATTGATGAAATAGCGTGGGCCGACATCTTGGGCATAGCCGTTTGAAAAATAGCGTGAAGGATCCGGCTTCACTTTGGGAGCCTTACCTAGGTTGTAATAGCCAGGGAGAACCTTACGAATCTCTTGTTGAATATCTTGGGTCGTTTCGTAATCCATCGGTGAGCCCAAAACGTTGGCCATCCCAACCATGATATGCCAATCCAACGTGCTCTCTCCCAGTGAGTCCAAGGCCGGTCGTAGGTATTGCACTTTGCCTTCCTGGTTTGTCACCGTGCCGTCCTTTTCCGCAAAGGTGGACGCAGGAAAGACCACATGTGCCAATTTGGCCGTTTCTGTGAGAAACGGATCCTGACAAATAAGCACGTCCAACTTCTCTAGAGCCTCTTTGACATTAAATGAAGCCGGCAGGGTTTCGAGTGGATTTTCCCCAACAACATATAAGGCTTTGATTTCCCCTTTTCGGCAGCGGTCTAAAATGTCAACCAGATGGCCACCTTCTTGTTGGGCATCGGGAAGACTGATGCCCCATGCCTGATTGAAGCTGTCCCGAGCTTCAGTATCAGCAAAAGAAACGGCTCCAGGCAGCAATTCCGGAGCCACACCCATATCTACGGCACCCTGCTCATTCGCCTCTTCGGTAAAGGTATTAATTCCACAGCCTTGCTTCCCTAATTTTCCGGTCACCCACGCCAGATCAATCAGGTGCAGCATATGCTGATAACCATGAGCTTGCCGAAGAATTCCTTCGCCACAAATGATGATGGAGCGAGGGGCTTCAGCGAAAATTCTGGCAGCCTCATGAATTTGCTCAACATCCACGCCGGTTTGTTGAGAAATATCCTCCAGAGAATACGATTCAGTAGCCTGCTTTAACGCCGTCAGCGCCTCAGGATGGGCCTTGGTAGCTTCCTCATCAATCAGATCCTGATGAATGACCGATTTGACTAACCCTTGAATAAAGACCCCTTCCATACCCGGGTTCACCATGATGGGATGTGATCCGAGTTTGGCCAAATTAGTTTGCGTGGAATCCACCACAATCGTTTGGGCTTTATACAAACTCATGGCCGATTTGACCCGTAGACTAGCTACCGGGTTTGTTTCCGTAATATTGGCTCCGATGATCAGGAAAGCTTTGGCTTTGTTGATTTCTTCTGAGGTATTCATCATGCGATGAATCCCCAGAGCTCGTTTCATCGCATGAACAAAATTCAGATGCCCGTATCGCGCGCTGCTATCAAGATTGTTGGTCCCGATCACAGTGCGCATGAATTTTTGGAAGACATACAAATCTTCATTCGTGCATCGTGCGGTGATGAGCCCGGCAATA
>CAZKRH010000350.1:0-4039 GCA_964555115.1 uncultured Nitrospiraceae bacterium
ATGATACAAAAATGCTGAATGCATGGCCTCGCGAACGCCATTGTTGCCCCGAAATGAAAAGGAAATATTGCTCACCCCGCCACTCACTTTACAATGCGGAAGGGTGGCTTTGATTTGCCGTGTGGCTTCAATGAAATTCACCGCATAGTTGTTATGTTCTTCCATACCGGTGGCCACCGTGAGTATGTTCGGGTCAAAAATAATATCCTCTGGAGGAAAACCCACTTCTTCGGTGAGGATGCGATAAGCGCGGGTGCAAATCTCGACTTTGCGTTCCATCGTATCCGCCTGCCCTACTTCATCAAAGGCCATCACGACCGTGGCTGCCCCATACTGTAAAATGGTACGAGCTTGTTTGCGGAAATTTTCTTCCCCTTCCTTGAGGCTGATCGAATTGACCACCCCCTTCCCTTGGATACAGTTCAACCCCGCCTCGATCACGGACCATTTCGAACTATCGATCATAATCGGTACTCGCGAAATATCGGGCTCAGAGGCTATCAGATGTAAAAACGTCACCATGGCTTGTTCTGAATCCAACATGCCTTCATCCATATTGACGTCAATAATTTGTGCGCCGCCCTCCACTTGTTGACGAGCCACGGCAAGGGCTTCTTCAAAATCTCCATTCAAAATCAGCTTGGCAAACTTGGGCGATCCCGTCACATTGGTCCGTTCTCCAATATTGACAAAATTGACTTCTGGGCTGATGGAGAAGGGTTCTAGGCCACTGAGTCGAGTCACATGGCTCACCTCGACGGGAACATGCGGCGCCTCTTGTTTCACCGCATTGGCTATCGCTCGAATATGATCGGGCGTACTGCCACAACATCCCCCCACGACATTCAACCATCCTTGACTGGCAAAATCTTGAAGATCGGCACCCATACGTTCTGGTGTCTCGTCAAAACCTCCAAACGCATTGGGAAGCCCTGCATTGGGATAACAACTAATGTACACGGGAGCCACGCCGGCAAGCTCCTCGATATAGGGACGCATTTGTTTCGCCCCTAACGCACAATTAATTCCCACACTCAATAAATTCACGTGAGAAATAGAATTCCAAAAGGCTTCAATCAATTGGCCAGACAAGGTTCGCCCACTCAGATCCGTAATGGTGACAGAGGCCATAAGAGGAATATGCAGTCCATGTTCTTGGCAATAGCGATCGATTCCCACCAAAGCCGCTTTAGCATTCAAGGTATCAAAAATCGTTTCGACGAGGAGCAGATCCACGCCACCATCGATGAGCCCACGGACTTGTTCATAATAGGCTTTGGCCAACTCTTCAAATGTCACCGCGCGAAAGGCCGGGTTATTCACATCTGGAGACATCGACGCGGTTCGGTTGGTTGGCCCCATAGCCCCCGCGACAAACCGAGGGCGAGACGAATCTTTCTCCATCACCTTCTTGGCTGCCTTTTTCGCTGCCTGCGCTCCAGCGACGTTGAGGTCGTATACCAACGATTCCATCTGGTAGTCAGCCATGGAAATCACATTTGAATTGAACGTATTCGTCTCGACGATATCGGCCCCGGCCTCAAAATAGGCTTGATGAATATCCTCGATGATCTGGGGCTGGGTGATCGAAAGCAGATCATTATTCCCTTTGACATCACAGGAGTGATTCGCGAATTGTTTCCCACGAAAATCGGCTTCTTCTAATTTATGCATTTGGATCATGGTGCCCATCGCTCCATCCATGATCGCAATTCGTTGAGCAAATATTGCTTCTAATTCGGAACGAATTGATTCTTGGTTTTTCACTATTTCCCCTTTATTGCTGAACACTCATTATGAACAAGTGCGTACTCCCTATTTTTCTCTAAGACCTTACACCAGTTCTTGTTCTTGACTTCTTGCGAATTTACCGAATAGGATGAATTGCATTTGGGCACCCAAACCCTATGGTCACCAAACATTCCCACAATTCTGTCACCTCTCCCTACCCCCGACTTGTTTTAATCCTTGTCTTCAGTGTCACACTGTTGGGAAGTACCGCCTGGGGAGAACCATTTTTTGAAGATGGATATCTGGGACTGACCCAAGACGAGATTCGTGCCCAACTCGGCATCCCCCATGCCGTCCGATCACGTATGGCTGCGCTTCGGGTGTTTCATTACTATTCCTTCAAAGACTGGCAGAAATATTTTAGGCAGTTGGTCTCACCGGAATTTGGGGAAGATGTCTACACGTATGAACGAGAGGGCATTCAGGTCCGCTATTCTTTTCATTTCCACCCAGATTTACAGGAACAGATCGACTTCCCCACCCTCTATGTCAGTCGAGTAGAAGTCGAGTTTACCCCAGCTGTCACTATTGAACGAATTCCACTTCTTGTCAAAGAATTTATTCCTTCTCGTGAATCCGATGCCCCTGCTTTTCGGTCTAATCTTTGGCTTTTACTGTTTCTAGGTTTGCCTTCCCCACAGGCAGAGCTCATTGTCAAAGAACGGGATAAAGAAAAGTGGAAGTGGTCATTGGCAGTTCAGCTGTTTTCTCTCAAAGGCCTCGATAATTATTTATCCCCGCAGACCCAGATCGACCGTCTAGAATTCTCGACCCAAAGTCTTTCATTGGTACGAACCAACCAGCGGTTAACCCACGAACCGACGTTAAATCCCTATTCACCTGAATTTTCAATTCGCCCTTCTAGCCCACCCCAGTTGAAAAAGAATATCCCTCTGCCCCAATACGAAGACTAACCTTTTCCGTTCATCACCCTCGTCATGCACACCCAGAATAAAAAATCCAACGAACCCATCGGTTTAGCCTTCGTTCGATTCCCTGCCCTTTCTCTGAGGAACATAAGGGCACCTCTAAAAACCAGGTATTTTTTGTGAGGGCAAGGAAGCTACGCGTGGAAAACCGGAATGTATGGGCGAATACATGAGGGCGCACGGTGCGAAGAGCACCATGTTTGTGCGCGCCGGAGGCTGGGAGCACGCGGCTGACGCCGCCATCACGGAAAAGAACGGTTTTTAGAGGTGCCCATAACGAAGATCGCGTTCATCGGCTAACGTGAGGTAGGCTTCCCCCCATTGTTTGTCGGTTGCAAGCGTCCAATCTTCCTGGATGGTTTCAGGTTTTATTCGAATACCCCCATTTCCTCCAAAAATGACATATCCAAACCCTGAGCCCGAATCCTCTATGAGTTGGGCAAACGCCTGACAGACATGGGGTTCTTCCTCATTCCATCCCACCACCGCACACCATTCCCCCGTTGAACTCCGATCATAACTTTTGACATGCGAAATGGGTTTGGCAGGCCCCACTTCTTTAAACCGAAGAAAAAGGGAGGTTTCGAAATTGGGATTACTTTCAACTTCAATAATCATCTGGGTTTTCCTTGACGCCAATTTCAGCGCATTGATAAACTAAGGGTCATTACGTTTATGAATCCCTCAATCTTCTCCACGATTCCGTCAAATTCTGTGTCCCTAAGTCCCGACAATCCACCACCCCCGACTTCCACCAACGAACCGATTCCTTTTCCCTGTCGTAAACCCGTCCGGGTAGCCTTTTATTCCTTTTTTGTCTTATTTGCTCTTTGTATGTTGGCTTGGGGATATCTCCCAATCCTCCTGGACCCTACCTTCGAACAACATATTGCTGAGAAAAAAGTCGTCGTCGGTATGACGCGTCAACAGGCCTTAGAGGCCTGGGGATCCCCATACCAGATGAATGTCACCTATACCGACCAAGGAGTTCGCCGGGAAGAGTGGGTCTTTGAAGATTGGATCGACGCAGGCTCAGTCAAACATCGCTACTTATACTTCGAGGAAGGCAAGCTTGTAGGGGGTTGGAAATAACCCTCCTCCTTATCAAGAAACAACTCTCCCCCATGGAATTTTTTGCCTACCCTCCCTTTACCCCAATCATTGGAAATTAGGTCTAAAGGGGTAATGCTGCCTATCCCCCAGCCAGCTAAAAGGCTAGGACTATCCCTCATGAAGTTTAAGGAGTTTCGGTGATTTGAGCCCGACGATCTCGACCACTACCGCCACTAATGATTAAAACCCGTTTCCATTCACGGACT
>CAZKRH010000351.1:0-2587 GCA_964555115.1 uncultured Nitrospiraceae bacterium
GCTACATCTGCCTATGGGTTACAGGTGGGACTTATTTGGTTCGGTATTGGCTTTCCCTTGGTGGTGGCCTACACGATTTTCATGTACCGATCCTTCTGGGGAAAGGTGACGCCTGCCTCCCTCCACGAATCTTATTAGAAAGAAAATGGGGCCAAGTCTTTTGTTGTGAGTTGTCTGTTGTGGTGGGCGTGAATTAGTATTAGGGCGTTGCCACAAAGAAGTTCTTCATGTGTATGGTATGCTGATTCACATTAGTTGTTTTTCTTGTTCTGATGGGAACCTGCGCAAAAACTCAACAGGCCAGGGACGTTGCGAAGACAGGATTTCTGGATGAGTATTCCATTCTTCAAAAAGGTCAAGGTCCCCAACCAGCCCGTCTATCTGGTCGGACCCTTGGGGAACCCGCTTCGCCTTGGCCACATGGTCTGCCGTGAAAAACGAAATCTTTCAGGAGCCATACCCTGTATTCCTATGAACACCTGCTAGTTGAATCATTTCCCGATCCGCAGCGCCTTTTTCTTCTCTAGCGATTCCTCAATTAATGTGTACGCGATATAGTATTTATGAATTTTTGATACATACTGTACCGTTTCCTGTCCAATGTACTCCAGTGCCAGATCTTCAACATTATCAAACCAGATTTTTGGATTCAGTCCTCTCTTCTTGGCCTTCCTCTGTAATCGTCGGATTTTGGTGGGACCCGCGTTGTAAGACGCTAACACCAGATTAAATTGCGCCCCTGCCCCAAGTTGAGGATCCTTAAAATGATGGTCGCGTAAATGGGCTAAATATTTGACGCCCGCATGGATATTGTTTTCCACGTTCTCGATATTGGGAATGTTCACTTCCCGACTCCTCGCCGTACTGGGCAACACTTGCATAATGCCAACGGCCCCTCTCCGGCTTCGCAGATGATTATTCAATCCTGATTCTTGATACGCCTGAGCCGCGAGGGCTCGCCAATCGAATCCATACAGTTGTCCGTATTTTTTAAACAGTGGAATGAGGCGGTTCAGTTTCTGCCGTTCGTCTTTCTGAAGAGGATTGGTGATCCACTTCGTATTTCGATAATACCGCTTGAAGAAGATATTGCCCAACAACGTACCTTTTTTGTGCTGGACCATGAACGCATTCAGACTTTTGCGTAAGTTTGGACTATCTTTTCGAACAGCCCAGGCAATCTTACCACCCGAGAAAACTTTCACCTCCTGATGCACCACAATATTTGGCAACACGGAAGCCCACAGATGCGCAAGATGGGCATCTACGACAGTCATTGGATAAATTCCGGCATTCACCATTTCCAAAATATCTTCCGATTCCAGCACCTCATCGGCTTCGGTAATAACGATGGAGGGCTTTCCAGCCTGCCTAAACTCCTTATTCCGTTGCTGCAAGTGATCAACGTAGCTACTCCCCTTCACGACAAAGACCACGTGGCCTGAAAGTCCATCAAGATTCGAAAAATCCTTCACCCCTTTATGAGACACCACGACTTCTTCCACTTTGGAAATGTATGGAGTCGAAAAGTCGACCTGCCGCTGTCGTTCATGGTTGATGGTCAGCCCTCCGGCGGCAATGTCTCCCTTTCCCTCTACCAATGCAGGAATAAGCCGGCTAAAGGGAACGGGAATGAAGAGCAGATGGGTTTTGAATTCCTTTCGAGAGATCCCTTTATTCAGAAAGTCTTCATATTTTTTGGCTAGCTCATACTCAAACCCATGTGGTCGGCCATTTACCAGAAAGAAATTAGTTTGGTTCGGATTCACCAATACCCGTACAAATTTTCTTTTCTTCATCGCAGCGAGATCACCATGCATCGGTTGAGTTTGATGAATGACTGGAGCTGTAGGAGTGTCCCCACGAGAGGACACGGCTGGAAGAACCAAGAGAACAAGGATAGGAACTATCAAGAAGGCGACTTTTGGAGCAATGGTCATGAACGAAACACCTCGCCTTGGAGTATCTGGCAATTAAGAAGGGAAAGCAAAGTGAATGTCAGGGAATATCCGGCTCTGCTTCCATCCACATGTGTCACCCGCCCGGGTACAAGAGGACAAAGAATTTTGCCACAGTGATGGTCTCTATGATGGTGACTGTTTTGAGTCAGGGAGAACGGGTCACAGAAATCAACCCGGACAGTGGTTTCTCTCCAATTTTATGGTGACAAGCGGGATACCTTAGAAATGGGCTTTACAAACCGGAAAAACCTTGTATTAAATACCACCTAGAATATTTGGTTCATCCACCCCAACTGACCAAGGAGCTTGTATGCCGGGACATGGAAAGCAGAATGTTGTGAGATTCAGGGAAATGATTCAACCCTATCCACAAACGGTGTCTCGATGGATAGTCCAACTCGGGGTCTGCGGCCTGTTGGTCACTATGGCCATACCCTGCTGGGCAGGGGGCCTCTACATTTCGGAGAATGGCACTACGACCCAGGGCGTGGCAGGGGCGGGATCCTTAGCGTACGCGAATGATGCCTCCACCGCCTGGTTGAACCCGGCCGGAATGACGCGTCTGTCCGGCAATGAAATCCAGGTAGCCGCCGGGCTCCTGTTTGGCGATATTCAATTTGAGCAAG
>CAZKRH010000352.1:0-2126 GCA_964555115.1 uncultured Nitrospiraceae bacterium
CCATACTTCATTACAGTTTTCAGGGTCGAAAATGGGGTAATCGGGTTTGACCCTTCGTAGGCGTTTTTGAGGGCAGACCAATCCATTCCTAGACAAGATGTTGTGTACAGTAACCACCGATGGAATTTCCAGAGTGTTACAGGAGTTAAACAATAGCCTGTGGATTTTCTTAGCTCCCCAGCGGGGGTATTTGTCCTTTAGTTGGAGGATCTTTTCCTCGATGTATTGCTTGGTTCGGTTGGGATGGTTGTTGGGAGCTTTGGACTGTTCTCGCATCCCATTGATACCTCGCACTTCATAGTGCTTTATGAGCCTGTAGGCTGTAGGTCGGGACACCCCAAAAGCCTTACTTAATTCTGTAATGGTATACTTTCCTGTTAACCATTCACAGATAAATTCCACTTTTTGTTCCATAGTCGTTACGTTTTTCCAAGGCATAGCAATTTGTGTTTTCCACAAATTACCGCTCTGAAAAGTGTAAACTATGTCCCTTTAAAAGTGTAAACTATGTGCCTTTACCGTACCTAATTGTGTCTAACGTCCTTGATAAGATGCGTTTTAATGCATTTTATCTTTTGTTCTATGCTGTTCTTCTATTTTCATAGTGAGGATCTCATATTACAAATGCGTCAGACCTTCTTTTCATTTCATCCATAACTTCCTGAAACCCGGTATGATCTTTTAATACATCAATCTTTTGGTAAAGAGGGTAATTCCACACACCTTGATTCAACATGATTCGGCACCATTTGACTGCCTCATCCTTTTCAGAAATAAAGGCATACCCCAAAGTCATTCCGATTGAAAGCCAATCAAGAAATTCGGCATTCGTTATTAACTCCTTAGTAGCATATCTCAACGAATTCTTCTTATCACCTTTCAGGGCACTTTTGAAAAAAAAGGCAAATTTCGTATAAATCAAATCCGGAAACATTTTTATCAATGAGTCCAGGAGTTCGATACTTTTATCATGTTCATTATTTATTGCATAGAGCAAAGAACACCAGTATTGAGGAAATGGGCCATCAGGGTCCATATGAAGCCACTTCTCATGGTAGGGAATCGATTCCTGGATCAAACCGGAACACATATCTAACCAACCACGAAAAGCATGCGAATCTGGTGTCATTGGATCCAACTGTAATAATCTTATGGAAATGGGTCGTGCCTCATCAATCCTTCCGGCTGCCATATATGAAAAACCAAGCCCTCGCAATGCATCAGGGTTATTCTTGTCATACTCAAGAATATTTTTGAAAATATGTGCAGCTGCCTGCTTGTTATATTCAATATAAGATTCACAAATCCCACGCACAAGATGGGCAGGAGGGCATTCAGGATCCAAGGATAAACTCTGGTTTGCTTGGTTCTTTGCTTTTTCCAACTGGATCTGAGTCACACGAATACCATAATGATGAAGCAACAAGTTGGCTAAACCCATTGTTCCATAGAGCAGCGCATTTTCCCCTACGATTTCCAGCCCTTGTTCAGCCAGGGCGACGGCTTTTAAAAGCCCTGTCTCAGTTAGTTTTAGCATTTCGTAGCGTGTCCTCATGAGGTATTCAAGAGTCCTGGGATCTTGAATTGGATGTTGTACTAAATCCGACTCTTGCTTGCTCAATTTTATATCCAGTGATTCTACAATTGATTTTGAAACCTTTTCCTGGATATCAAAAATATCTTCAATTGTGCCACTGTATTTCTCAGCCCAAAGATGACAATCTTTTTGTGCATCAATTAACTGTGCAGTAATGCGAAGATTGTTACCGGCTTTGCGGACACTGCCTTCTAAAATATATCTGACATTAACCTCATTTGCTATTTCCTTAATTTTTTTTGTGGTTCCCTTGAAAGTCATCATTGAACTTCTTGAGATCACCAACAATCTTTCTATTTGAGAGAGGTCAGCAATGATCTCCTCGGTTAATCCGTCACTAAAATACTCTTGTTCCGGATCACTACTCATATTTACAAAAGGAAGAACAGCAATGGTTTTTTCGGTTTTTACTTCTTTTAATTTACCTGTTATTTCTTCTTTATTGGGAACCAGTAGACCCACATTTGCCAATGCATATATTGTCATTGATTCATCTATATTTTTAAACTCAAAACTACCCATAGAAGCC
>CAZKRH010000353.1:0-6809 GCA_964555115.1 uncultured Nitrospiraceae bacterium
CCTCAGAAGAAGACGCATTGTTAACATTTTTGGCAGAGCGGGTACGGTTCTATGGGCGAACCCAACACGGCTTTCGTGAGGATGTGATGGATGTCATATTAGACCGGCCTACGCCAGACTCCTTCCATGTTCGTGATGTGTTTCTTCGAATGGAAGCCTTACAAGCTATGACGGCAGAAGTCGATTTTGAGCCCTTAATAATCGGGTTTAAGCGGGCCAACCGTCTGGTGGACAAAGAGCAATGGACAAGTAGCCAGGTAGATTCTGCTATTTTTGAGGATTCCGCTGAAGGCGAGTTATTTTTTGCTGTTGACAAGGCTCGAAATGCGTTATCCTCGTTGATGACACAACGTGACTATCGGGGTGTGTTGTTGACCTTATTGGGGTTGAAACCTGCAATTGACCAATTTTTTACCGCTGTGCTCGTGAATGCACCGGATGCGAAAGTTCGGGCCAATCGTCTGTCACTGTTATCCGTGGTCAAACACGTGTTTTTAGAATTTGGAGATTTCTCAAAAATTCAGGTTCAATCCAATTCGTGAGTTAGAAGAAACCATGGATGTTTTCTTTTGGCCATGTGCCCAGCTAGGCCATGAACAAGATGGTTTGAAGCCCTGAAAGTGTGAAGCATGAGGAATCATGGGGACAAAGAAGGATCGGCACCTTCAGTGGTTTACCCGGGGGGTATCCATCGTCCTGATCATTGTGTGCAATGGACTGTTCTTTGTGGGGCTATGGGCCAGTGGGGTCAATTTAGAAATCACCCTATCCGATTCGAATTTTTATGACCCGAAACAGGCGTACTGTGTTCGTGTCACCATTGAGGAAGTGATAGGAGTTGATGAGCCTGTTCCAGTGTGTAGCGAATGGCTTGAAATATCTGATCCTACGGGCTCTGTCCATACCCTACGAGAAGGAATGCCCATTTCCTATGGGGATGATGGAAAATTACACTATCCGGGAGAGAATGGGAGTCGGTATCGTTTGCTCGGACTGGTGGGGTTTATTATCCTCGTTCTGTGTATGGGTCTGTGGGCCAAACATCTTCTTCTTTCATGGTATCGGGAGCAATTCTATGAACCCCATCACACTAACGTGGAATGAGTGTGAGGCTATCATGTTGGGAACACATTTCGATAGAAACATAATTGTACATAATTGGCAGTTCATTCCAATTTCCTGAACTCATGATTTTGACAACAAGGGAGCCAAAGCATGCGTAACAAGAAGTACGTTTATTACTTTGGAGATGGGAAGGCTGATGGAACCGGTTCTATGAAGGAACTCCTTGGTGGAAAGGGAGCGGGGTTGGCAGAAATGACCAACCTCAAAATTTCCGTTCCTCCAGGATTTACCATCAGTACGGAGGCGTGTCTCGGGTACTTTACGTCAAAGAAGAAATATCCACCCGGCATGTGGGAGCAAGCTCTGCAGGGGTTAAAGCGTGTCGAAAAATCTATGAAAGCTGGGTTTGGGGATCCGCGGAATCCCTTGTTGGTGTCGGTTCGGTCTGGGGCCAGGGCCTCGATGCCGGGCATGATGGATACGGTGCTTAATCTTGGGCTCAACGAAAAAACTATGAGAGGGTTAGCTCAAAAAACAAAGAATATCCGATTTGCCACGGATGCTTATCGGCGCTTTATCACGATGTTTGGGAATGTCGTGATGAATGTTCCGCGTGAACGGTTTGAAGAAATTTTAGATGCGAAGAAAAAAGAACGGGGCGTGGCCCTTGAGACCGATTTGGTGGCTGAGGATCTCGAAGAGTTGGTGGCCCAATTCAAATCATTGGTGAAACAGGAGACGAAGCGAGATTTTCCAGAAGATCCCTTGGAACAATTGAAGATGGGGATCAATGCGGTGTTTTCTTCTTGGTATGGAGATCGGGCGATCACCTATCGAAAAATTTATAATATCCCTGATACCTGGGGCACGGCGGTCAATGTGGTGGCGATGGTGTTTGGCAATATGGGTGATACCAGTGGCACTGGGGTGGCGTTTACTCGCAATCCCGCGACGGGCGTACGCACGTTTTTTGGAGAATGTTTGTTGAATGCCCAGGGAGAAGATGTGGTGGCCGGAACTCGGACCCCTCTTCCCATCACTGCGCTGAAGCAACATTTGCTTTCGGCGTATCGAGGGTTAATGGACACCCAAAAGAAATTGGAGAAGCATTATCGGGATATGTTGGATCTGGAATTTACGATCCAAGAAGGGAAGCTTTATATGCTGCAAACTCGTGTAGGAAAACGCACGGGAATTGCGGCAGTTCGCATTGCTGTGGAAATGGTGAAGGAAGGACGGATTACCAAAAAAGAAGCAGTCCAGCGTGTGGAATCCGAACAACTCGCACAATACCTCTACCCGATTTTTGAACAATCTGAAGAGTCCGGGTATCACACCATTGGAAAAGGGCTTCCGGCTGGGCCTGGTGCGGCGGCTGGAAAAATCACCTTACATCCCGATCGTGCCGTTGCAATGAAAGCGAGGGGTGAGCGAGGGATATTGGTTCGAAAGGAGACGAGCCCCGATGATATTCATGGCATGCATGCCGCCGACGGGTTATTAACCGCAAAGGGGGGGATGACGTCACATGCGGCCGTGGTGGCACGGCAAATGGGGAAAGTCTGTGTCGCGGGTTGTGAGGATATCGAAATATTTGAAGAAGAAGGCAAAGTACGAATAGGGACGGTGGTATTTCACGAAGGGGATTATCTTTCTCTCAATGGGTTTAATGGCCATGTCTATCCGGGTGATATTCCCGTCGTGGACTCTGAAGTCGTTCAAGTGATTCAGGGGAAATTGGCTCCGTCTAAGTCTGAAAAATATCGTTATTTTTCGACGATTCTGAAATGGGCTGATGAGTTTCGGAAATTAAAAGTGCGGGCGAATGCTGATATCCCTGAGCAAGCGCAAACGGCCAGGGGATTTGGGGCAGAAGGCATTGGCTTGTGTCGGACGGAGCATATGTTTTTTGCGGAAGAACGTGCCCCAATCATGCAACAAATGATTTTAGCCTCAACCCAAGAGGAACGTGAAAAATATTTGGAACAGTTGCTCCCCTTACAAAAACAAGACTTTATTGGGCTGTATCGAGCCATGAAGGGTTTTCCTGTGACGACTCGGTTATTAGACCCACCGTTGCATGAATTTTTGCCGAAGCGGGAACAACTCATGGTGGAGATCGCCAAATTAGAAATCACCGATCCGGATTCCCCGGAGTTAGGGGGGAAACGAAAGGTCTTAGCGCGAGTGGAAGAGCTTCATGAATTTAATCCGATGTTGGGACTGCGTGGGTGTCGGTTAGGTATTACCATGCCGGAAATTACTCGGATGCAGGTTCGTGCCATTATTGAAGCCGCTTGTGAATTAGCGAAAGAAGGCAAAAAAATTGTCCCGGAAATCATGATTCCCCTGGTAGGTATGCAATCGGAAATGAAATCACAAAAAGATCTTATCCGAGAAGTGGCCTCAGACACGATGAAACGTCTCGGGAAAAAAGTGTCGTATTTGGTGGGCACCATGATTGAATTGCCCAGGGCAGCCGTCACCGCTCATCGCATTGCGGAAGATGCAGAGTTTTTCTCATTTGGGACAAATGACCTTACTCAAACGACGTACGGATTTTCTCGAGATGATGCCGCAAAATTTACCGGGTTTTATAAGGAAGCGAATCTCATGGAGTTCGACCCCTTTGAGGTATTAGACCGGGAAGGGGTAGGGGTGATGATGCAATTGGCGATCGAGAAGGGTCGTACAACACGGCCGGATATCAAACTAGGCATTTGTGGAGAACATGGGGGCGAAGCGAGTTCTGTCGAGTTTTGTCATCAACTTGGGTTAGATTATGTGAGTTGTTCCCCATACCGCGTGCCCATTGCTCGTCTCGCTGCAGCCCAAGCGGCCATCAATGAATCCAATCAGAAAAAGGAAGTGAAAAGAAAACCACAGAAATCCAAAGTAAAAACTTCAAAGGCTAAAGTAGCAAAGCCTAAAGCAGCAAAGACCAAAGCAGCAAAGACTAAAGCAGCAAAGACCAAAGCTTCCAAAGCCAAAGTCGGTGGCGCAAAAGTGAAGAAATCTCCAACTCGCAAGAAACCCACCCCCAAAACCCAATCCAAAATTAAAGCTCGGAAAACCAAGGGTGCTTCAGCAAGACGGTGAGTTTCACCACGGATGATCATCGGTTTATGTCCCTGGCCCTTAAGCTAGCTTCCAAGGGAAATGGGGCAACAAGCCCCAATCCTATGGTAGGGGCGATCGTCGTCAGAAATAAAAAGATTATTGGACGCGGATATCATCGCCGCGCTGGTGGGCCTCATGCTGAAGTCCTCGCGCTGAATCAAGCCGGCTCCAAGGCCCATGGAGCTACGCTCTACGTTACCCTTGAACCATGTAGTCATACCAACAAACGTACTCCTCCTTGTGTTCCCTCCATCGTAGAATCGAAGGTTCGCCGCATAGTCGTCGCGATGAAAGACCCCAATCCCAAGGTGAATGGAAGGGGCATTCGTCAATTGCGGAAAATGGGTTTCTTGGTTGATGTGGGGTGTCTTCAAGCAGAAGCCGCAAACCTGAATGAAGTGTATTGTCATTGGGTGAAGACAGGACGTCCCTTTGTCATTCTCAAAGGCGCCATGACGCTCGATGGAAAGATTGCGACCAGTCGCGGGGAATCCAAATGGATTACGGGTGATGAATCTCGTAAACACGTGCACGTGCTTCGAAGTCAGGTGGATGCCATTTTGGTTGGAAGTGGGACGATTCTTCGGGATAATCCACAATTAACGGCTCGATTACCTCAAAGGCAACAAACTAATACACAGGTGCGGCAACCAGTCCGGGTTGTCTTGGACAGTTCCTTGCGAATTCCTATTTCCGCCAAAGTCCTTCGTTGGGCTGCGGAAAATTCCACAGTGGTTGCAACCACGAATCGTGCCTCTTCTTCTAAAGTTTCACGCTTATCCAATGCAGGCATAAGCGTGTGGGTCTTACCGAAACAGGGAAACCGCGTTTCTTTTGCAACCTGCCTTAAAAAACTTGGCCAACTGGGTTTAACGAGTGTTTTGATAGAAGGGGGAAGTGAAGTACATGCGAGTGCCCTGCGTAGTGGTTTGGTCAATAAAGTGATGTTGTATATCGCTCCTGCCTTGTTGGGAGGGTTAGACTCAAAGAGTCTTATTGGCGGACCCAACCCCAAAGGTTTGTCTGATAAGATTTCATTGAATAAAATCGAAATCCAGAAAGTAGGACAAGATTTGTTGGTTTCTGGATATCCTCAGGGGAGATAATATAGTGTAAAATATTGTATGTTGAAAAAAACTCTCTATTTACTGCTTTGTATATCTTTGTATGCGGGAACTTCCTCACTTGTTCATTCGCAAGTTGCACAATCCACAGTACCACCATCCTTAGAGTTATTAGTCCGAGATTTCCTCCTGGAGTCAAATAGCCAGAAGAGGCTATTTCTTCAGGAAGCGATTCTTTCTCACCCAGAGGCTGATCTTGAAAAGGTGACCGCTCTGATTCAAGAAGGTCGGGCATATGCTCCTCAGCCTGTGGGTTCGCAGCCGGGGCGTATGGTTCTGGTTCGTGGGACACCTTATCGATATGGTCTCTATGTTCCTCTCTCCTATAATCCATCAAAGGCTTATCCCTTAGTCGTATGTTTACATGGGGCAGGGTTTACGGGGGATGCCTACCTGGCTCGCTGGGAGATGCGTTTGGGGGAAGAATATATTTTGGCATGTCCCACGCAACCCTATGGAGCCTGGTGGACACGATTTGCCGAAAAATTGGTATTAGCGACCATTCGTGAAGTCCAGGCCTATTATCGGGTTGATCCTGATCGAATGTATCTGACCGGAATGTCCAATGGAGGAATTGGAGCATGGATCATTGGGATGCACCATGCCTATGCCTTTGCTGGGGTGGCCCCGATGGCGAGTGGCATTGATTCTGTGCTCTACCCATTTTTAGAAAATCTTGGTAATACGCCTTTGTATATTCTTCACGGTCGCAATGATCAAATCATGCCCGTCAAACTTAGTCGTGATATTGCGCAAGAACTTGATGGGTTTGGGGTAGGGTATACGTATCGAGAGCATGATCGATCTCATCCCCATGCAGGTGGGCATTTTTTCCCACGAGAGGAATTGCCTGCGCTGGTGTCTTGGTTTTCCCAGCAACACCGAAAAGGTTTACCCAAAAAGCTTACGGTGGTTCGGGATGCCACGCATTTAACCAGTTTTAGCTGGGTAAGAATTGATGCCACGGATCAGATCGCGGCTTTCTCTGAAAATCTCATTGACCAGCGAGATACGTTTCTGAAGGAACGGATTTTTGCCAGATTAGAGGCTGAAGTGGTACGACCAAATGAAATTCACGTCAAGACCAAAAAAGTGAGGCGGTATACGCTTTTCTTTAATCATGAGCTTGTGGATTTTTCCAATACGGTTACCATTCAGACCAATGGAACCTTATCGTATCAAGGAATGCTGACTCCGCAGATCAAGACTCTGTTACGGGAAGCCCGTCGTCGACAGGATCCCTCCGCTGTATTTCTTTCCCAATTGACCATTGACGTCCCCTCCTAGTCCAATCTTGTGTTAATTCTAGTTTTTATCGAAGTCAGTTGACCTTTTTAGGTAGATCAGACTAACGTATTTAAGGTCTGCGAAAGCCAATGTGCGAGGCCAAACTTCAGGGCAGGCCCTTCCTTGAATAATATTGCAAAAGATAGATGTATTGGTGATGAATGAGTGAACAGGATAGGTGAGGAGGATGCTATGAAAAAAGTTGCCGTTATT
>CAZKRH010000354.1:0-13836 GCA_964555115.1 uncultured Nitrospiraceae bacterium
TGTTGTGCCCAACTGCCGTTTCTAGGTTGAAAGATTCCAAATCCTAACTTCTATCCTAGTTGTGTCCCCATCGTCTAGCCCGGCCTAGGACATCGGCCTTTCACGCCGGTAACACGAGTTCAAATCTCGTTGGGGACGCCAATTCTGAAAGCCGCTGAATGTCCTTCAGCGGCTTTTTTTTATGAAAGACAGGTGGTTGGAAAGGGTTCGAGTCTCATTTTTTCCTGGTGGCATTGTTCATGGAATGGGCGGCCTTGTACAATGGGTTACATATTCTGACTACAAAGAAAGAACTCTGTCAGTTGCATTGAATAGGAATGCCCTACCGAGATGTTGTTTTCTTATGAAAAAAGGGGGAATGGCATGAAGAGATGTCAGGAAATACACAGAAGGTTTTTACTCATCATGGGTATGGTTCTAGTTGTTCTGGGATCGACCGGATCATGGCCATTAGCGATGGGTGCTGAAAAAACATCTCCTTCTCCTGCTCAAGAGTTTGAAATGATCGAAGGAAAAGATGGGGCTCCCATGATCAAAATCCCGGCAGGGGATTTTCTCATGGGGGATAACCAAGGTGCGCGAAATGAACGGCCTGAACATACGGTATTTCTAGATAGTTATTTTATTGACCAATTTGAAGTCACGATGAATCGCTACCAAAAATTTCTAGATGAAACTGACCATGATTTCCCGCCTTTATGGGATGATGGTGCGGCTTTTGAGGGAGCGGAGGACCATCCAGCGGTGGGAATGGCTTGGGGAAGTGCAGTAGCCTATTGTCAATGGGCTGGGAAGCGGCTTCCCACTGAGGCTGAGTGGGAAAAGGCTGCACGGGGAACAGATGGACGGCGATATCCCTGGGGCCATATGCAACCCTTTGTCGATATTGCCCGATATAATCTCGGCACGACTGGATGGGTCAGCTATGCCATTACCCTGGCCCCTGTGACGAGTGGGGTGTCGGGGATGAGTATTCGTCATGGATTAAAAACTGGAACTAAAAGCCCCTATGGTCTTTTCCATATGGCAGGAAATGCCTCAGAATGGGTGAATGATTGGTACCAGCGGAAATATTATCGAAAAAGTCCAAAAGAAAATCCTCCAGGGCCAGAATCTGGAGAAAAAAAGGTATTTCGCGGTGGGTCTTGGGAGGATCCTCCCAAACGGTTACGAGTCACAGCGAGAACAAGTGCGGAGCCGGACTTTCCGGTTGAGCACAATGATCTGACCATAGGATTTCGATGTGTTTTAGATGTCAAATAAATGGCCTGGAGAAAGAGCCTCCTTTTTAACTCTTTCTTTTCGGAGAGGGGAGTCCTAAAAAAGAATATACCAGGCAGGGTGAAAGGTTGTTCATCAATGATGGTAGGTGCATCAGAATTGACATTACAAAGGAATAGGGGAAACCGGGAAGGAACTGATGAAAAAAAATGAGGGAAACTTAGTTTCGTATACTATAGAGCCATCGTGCGGTTTTTCCGCTAATATTTCGAATGAGATGCGGAACATGGGCGGGAATCAGAATTTCCTCTCCAATTTTGGGTTTCACACATTCTCCTCGCATTTCCAGTTCTAATTCACCAGCCAAGAGCTTGAAAAATTCATCGGTTTGGTGTGAGTCGTGACGCCATGTCCGTCCAGCATGATCCACGAACATTTCACAAGTGATACCTGAATCTTTGGCAGTATGTATCATCTCCACACAATACTTTCCTTAGGAACAGCCTGAAGTCTCTCCGCAATTCCTACAGACCAAACACATTCCGTTTCTGACTAATTTAAATTGTTTGCAATTGTTGCAGGGATCCCCTTCATATCCCTTTTGATGGGCGATTTCCATTTCGGCTGTATAGGTCACAGTTTCTCGTTTCATTTCCACCTTTTGAGAAATTGTGCCGTTCCCATGGCCATTGCTCCCATTCCCGTTCCCATTGTCTTTTCGGGATGGAAAGATTTCTGGGCTGATAGTCGTTGAAAGCAGCGTTCGGGGATCTGCTGGCTCCTCATCAGTACATTCTGGGTCTTGTTTGACGGTATCTCCACGAAGGTCATCAGCCACGACATGCGCTAATTCGGTTTTGCCCAGATAGGTGATCGCCAACTCTCTGAAAATATAATCAATAATGGAAGTAGACATTTTGATGTGGTCATTGAGGTTGACCGGCCCATTGGGTTCAAAGCGGGTGAACAGGAACGCTTCCACAAATTCTTCTAGGGGTACTCCATGTTGTAAGCCTAGAGAGATGGCAATCGCGAAACAATTCATGAGGCTTCGAAACGCGGCTCCTTCTTTATGCATATCCAGGAAAATTTCTCCCAAGGTACCATCTGGATATTCCCCCGTTCGGAGGTAAATTTTATGTCCACCAATCATGGCTTTTTGGGTATACCCACTGCGGCGAGATGGGAGAGATCGACGCTTGGCTAAAAACCGTACCAACACCCGTTCAGTAATTTTTTCAGCGGCTGCGGTAATTTCTGCATGTTGGGAGGAAGCCATTAATGTGTCTGAGGAGGAGTTGAGTGGTTGACTCAGTTTTGATCCATCTCGATATAAGGCTATCGCCTTCAACATCTGGCTCCATCCAAGGCGATACGTATCTTTGACCGAGTCTATCGTTGACTCGGAAGGCATATTAATTGTCTTACTAATGGCGCCGCTGATAAAAGGTTGTGCGGCAGCCATCATGTGGATATGGGCCTCAGTAGGAATAAACCGTTGTCCTAGGCGACCACAACGATTGGCACAGTCAAAAACCGGAAGATGTTCGGACAGAAGATGGGGAGCTTCTTCAATGGTCATGGTCCCACAACAAAAATCGTTGGAGGCCACAATTTCTTCTGATGAAAACCCTAACTCTTTGAGCATGTTAAACTGAGAGTCATTTAATTGTTCATCGGTAAACCCCAATGTCTCTCGACAAAATTCCTCTCCTAGTTGCCATTGATTGAAAGCAAATTGAATTTCAAAGGCTCCATCGAGGGTTGCTTCCAAGCGTTCCAATGATTCTGGGTGGAATCCCTTTTGTCTGAGGGTTTCATGATTAATAAAGGGAGCTCCTTTTAGTGTTCGCTCTCCTGTTGCATAGGTGATGATGTCGTGAATTTGGGAATTGGTGTACCCCAGTGTAGCCAAGGCAGGAGGCAGGCTTTGATTAATAATTTTGAAATACCCGCCACCCGCCAGTTTTTTAAATTTCACGAGAGCAAAGTCTGGTTCAATTCCCGTGGTATCACAATCCATGACCAGGCCAATGGTTCCAGTAGGAGCAATCACGGTGGTTTGGGCATTACGGAACCCGTGGGCCTCGCCCAGAGAGAGGGCTTGATCCCATGCTGTGCGGGCAGCCTGCAGGAAATCTGGCGGTGTTTCTTCTGCGTTGAGACTTATGGGAAAGATGTTGAGCCCTTCATATTCCTCTTTGGGTGCGTGATAGACTGCTCTGCGGTGATTCCGAATGACACGGAGCATATGTTCCTTATTCTTGGCATAGGATGGGAACGCCCCAAGTTCTTTAGCCATTTCTGCGGAAGTGGCATAGGCTTCTCCGGTTAAAATGGCCGTCAGGGCACCACAGATGGCCCGGGCCTTTGGGGAATCATAGGGCATACCTTGTTGCATGAGATAGGATCCGAGGTTGGCATATCCCAAACCCAGAGTCCGGAAGGCAAAACTTTTTTCCGCAATAGCTTTACTTGGAAAACCAGCCATGAGAACGCTGATTTCCAACACTATGGTCCATAATCGAATGGCATGGCGGTATCCATCAAGATCGAATTGCCCATCTTTTGTGGTAAAAGCTCCAAGGTTTAACGAGGCGAGATTGCAGGCCGTATCATCAAGAAACATATATTCACTGCAGGGGTTTGAGGCATTGATGCGCCCATCCT
This sequence comes from uncultured Nitrospiraceae bacterium, assembly GCA_964555115.1. Classification (GTDB taxonomy): domain Bacteria; phylum Nitrospirota; class Nitrospiria; order Nitrospirales; family UBA8639; genus CAZKRH01. Next base: position 3,892 of record CAZKRH010000354.1, read on the forward strand.
CAGGACAGGTATGCCACTCATTAATAGTCGTGTCATATTGGATGCCTGGATCGGCACAGACCCACGCTGCCCAGGATATTCTGTCCCACAAGTCCTTGGCTTTTATCGTTTTTGCGATAGCTCCATTGGTCCGATTGGTGAGATGCCAATCGGCATCCTGGTCCAAGGCTTCAAAAAAATCATTGGGAACTCTGATGCTATTATTGGAATTTTGTCCAGATACGGTTTGGTAGGCTTTGCTATCCCAGTTGGTGTCATATTGATGAAAGGCAAAATGGGTAAACCCGTCCTGGGCATAGGTGAACATTCGTTGAATATACGGTTCCGGAACAGCCGATTCCCGAGCGGCTTGAATAGCCGATTTGAGGTTGGTATTTTGGTTGGGATCAGTTTCGAGTTGGGTGTTTCCTTCTGGACCAGGAAGATGGCAGGCCTTGAGAATATTATTCAGACGATCGGCACAGATTTTGGATCCGGTGACCATCGCGGCCACTTTTTGTTCTTCTACCACCTTCCAATCAATAAATTCTTCAATGTCAGGATGGTCTAGATTTAAACACACCATCTTCGCGGCACGTCTGGTAGTTCCACCGGACTTTATGGCTCCAGCAGCCCGGTCTCCAATCTTTAAAAAGGACATGAGTCCGGATGATCGACCTCCACCAGATAAATGTTCGCCATCTCCTCGAAGGTTGGAAAAATTACTCCCCGTCCCAGACCCATATTTAAACAATCGAGCCTCTCGAACCCAGAGATCCATGATCCCACCCTCATTCACGAGATCATCGCCAACCGATTGGATAAAGCAGGCATGAACCTGAGGCCGTTCATAGGCATTTTTGGATTTATTGACTTTCAGGGTTTTCGGGTCAACATAATAATGCCCTTGTGCGGGGCCTCGTAGCCCGTAAGCAGAAAATAATCCGGTATTGAACCATTGAGGAGAATTCGGGGCCGCCATTTGGCGAGCTAGCATGAAACAGATTTCATCGTGGAAAGCCGTGGTGTCTTTGTCCGTTGAAAAATAGCCATGCTTGTTCCCCCAATGCGTCCAACAACCCGCCAATCGAGAAAATACCTGACGGGCATCTTGTTCGCTTCCTAATTGAGGATTGCCTTGGTTATCCACAAGAGGCTTCCCGTCTGGGCCTTTTTGGGGGACTCCAGCCCTTCGGAAGTATTTTTGTGCAAGAATATCGACGGCCAGTTGCGACCAGTGATCCGGGACTTGAATATCTTCAGCCTTAAACACGAGGGAACCATCGGGATTTCGAATTTCTGATGTTCGTGAAACAAAGGGAATCCCCTGGAAAGGGTCTTGGCCGGCTCGTGTGAAGCGACGTTCAATTTTCAAAGTCCGTCTCCTTTATCCATCTAGTGTCGTAATTACCCTTACCAAATGACCAAAAATCATGAGTAGATGGGTATCAGAATAATAAACACAAATTTCAATCAACCGTGAAGTGTGTAATTAGTTAGGAGGCCCAATCTATAGCGGCTCTCACTAATTGTCAATACTAAATGTTGTGCTTTTTCTGTGATTATTGTGGATAATGGTGTATAGCCTGTTAAAGAAAAAACCTATTACATTTTACTCTGTTAGGGTATAAAAAGTGAACTTATCCACAGAAATATGTTGGAGGAACAAAAGGTTTCACCACCTCGGTCGATTCCTGACCTAAAAAAAGTATAAACCCTATGTCACCCAATCAAAATTCTGCATGTTCTAAAGGTATGATTTTTGAGATAATTTTGACCTAATTATCAAAAAATAATCATAGGAGATTTGCGTATCAGGAGGGTTTGACATCTTTCGGGTATGACTTTTACGCTCCTGGACCTCGACCCATGGCAACCGGATGCTTTCGAAGGGCGCGCGCGCCTTGAAAGGCATTACACTAGGGAAGGAGACAGACTATGTATGTATGGAGTAAACGGATTGTATGGACTCTTCTCATTCTGTTTGGGTTATTGGAAGTGGTGTTTTGGATAACCACAACAGGTGGGGAGACGAGTGAACTTCTCACTCGGACCACTTTTTGGGTAACCTTAAATTATTTTTTGTTGTTAATCTGGGTCTTTGTCTGGATGTACGATCAGACAAGAGTGCGGGGTAAAAATGTCTGGCTATGGGTGGTTCCTTATGTGATTGCCCCGCTCCCCACACTGATGGGGTTTGTGCTGATCCTTCAACGACGGGCCAAATAAAAAAGGAACATGAGGGGAGGAAAGTTCACCCAATCAGGACACGGGATTCAGGGTAGCGAAAACGGGCATGGGTCACGGTTTTAAGGGCAAAAAGGCCAATCATGAGTGGCCCAAAGCGTCCGAGCAGCATGGATATCATCATCATGAGCTTTCCAAATCCCGAAAAGAGAGCTGATAAACTTCTCCCTTCCCCATCACCCAGAGACAGGCCCACAATGCCCATGGCTGAGGTGACTTCGAACATGATGCTGAGGAACGGGAGATCCTCTGTAAATTTGAGGATCAAGGTAAAGGTGGTAATGAGAGTCAGGGCGAGAATACAGAGACATAAAGACCGAACGATCAGGTCCTGAGGAATACGTCGATGGAACACGACGACATCTCCCTGGTGACGTCGTAGTACTGCCCAGACTGTCAACACGACAATTGCAAAGGTCGTGGTTTTGATCCCACCGGACATGCTTCCTGGAGATCCTCCAATGGCCATCAGTAATAGAAGAAAATAATGCGTAGCATCGTCCATCAGGCTAATATCGATGGTGGTAAACCCCGCTGTTCGAGAAATGGTATGAAAATGGGCAATGGCGATTCGCTCGCCCAAGCTCAGGTGTTGTAATGTTCGGTCATTGTTCCACTCCAAAAACGTGATCCCCAGCGTGCCAAAAACTAGAATCGCCAAAGTCGTCAGGAGGACTAATTTCGTGTGGGTTTGAAATCGAAAGCGATGTCCTTTCACGTTATCAATGACATCTTGAAAGACCAAAAACCCAATGCTGCCTAGCACGATCAGTCCCGTCACAATGAGATTCACCGGTATGTCCATTTGAAAGGAAATGAGACTATTGGAAAACAGCGCAAATCCAGCATTATTAAAGGCGGAGATGGCGTGAAATATTCCAAAATACATGGCTTGGTCTAGGGGCATGTCCTGGGCAAAGCGAGCGGTGAGGAGAAGTGAGCCGATTCCTTCAAAGACGAGCGTAATGAGGGCAACAATTTTGACAAAACGAACAGATCCCGCCATGTCAATGGTGTTGAGTGTTTCAGCTAACATCATTCGGTCTCGAAGCCCGATCCGGTGGCCAAGGATAAGCAGGATGAGCGTGGCCATTAAGGCATACCCTAACCCACCGATTTGGATCAGCATGAGGATGACGAGTTGGCCAAACATCGTAAATTCGTGGGGAGTATCCATGACGATGAGTCCGGTCACACAAACGGCCGAGGTGGCGGTAAATAAGGCATCTAAAATGCTTAATTCGATATCTGGTGGTGTAGAAAAGGGGAGCAAAAGAAGGCCTGCTCCAATGACAATAAGCACGGCAGCGGCAACAACAACAATTTGCCCAGGGAGTAATTCAAAGGACGAGATGTACTGCGTAACTTTATTTTTCCAGGCGGTCGTCTGTGCAATGATAGCCATTGAGTCCTAGGGGGTTCTCAGCAGGAAGGATATTCTGAAAGAGCCAAGGTTTGGTGGAAATGGTGTTGGATATCTGGCCTTTCGATTATTCCAATACGAATAGGAAAAAGAGAAAAAGCACCGTGGCAATTGGTAGCATGGGGTTCGATCAAAGGTTTGAACACAGACATCATGTCTGAAATTTGTTTGTGTAATCCTATGCGCTAGATAATAATGGTGAGGGTTGGAATGATCTTCGGGCTTTTTCTCAGTCAACTGCGAAGGAATGGAACGCTCAAGACATGAAAAAAAGATCTTGGTTTGGCATGTCTCGGGAGTAGCCTTTCCACATACGTCATGATGGTAAACTTCCCCGCACAGTTTAATTATGGACGCCGTTGTGTGTTAGCATGGCTGTCCATTAAACAGGCATGGTTTATAGCGGCTAATATCAAAATCTGTTTCTTCTTTATACACCAGTTCGTTTCCATTGACCCCATCTTGTTCTGGATCATTCCACATCGTGTGATTCCACCAATAGAATAAGGGTTGGGGTTCAAAGAAATAGACCGGGTTCCCATACGCACTTCTCTGATTGCCCCGTACCTGTCGTCCAACCACATAATCCACCGTATCATTTCCCTGGAGGGAATACAGAAATAAGACTAATCGGGCTTCCTGGTCGTAAATTTCATCAAGTCGGGTTTCTTCATCAGGTTCTACGGGAATTCTTGGTTGGGAAAGACCCGGGAGGGCCAAGAGGAGAAGGCAACTCAATAAGAAAATTGTGGAGGCAAGACATTTATATGACATAATACAGACCTCTCGACCAACACAGACCGAGGATTGATGAGCCGTGACACCATTGTAATTCATGTCACAGGTATCGGCAAATGATGCCATGTATTCAAAAGGTCTCGAGAGGATTCTTGTCCTCTAAACAGGTGTTCATTATAATACCCTTTCTTATGGATCAAACACCAAAAAGTTCAAAAACAGTATCGTTCTATACCGTGGGATGCCGATTAAATCAGGCTGAAACCTCAATTTTTGTCGATCGGTTTCAATCTCAAGGCTATCAGGTCGTAGAATTTGGGGAACCCACCGACCTGCTCATTCTCAATACATGTTCGGTCACCGAAGGAGCCGAAGCCGATTGCCGACGTGTAGTGCGGAAGATCCTGAGGACCTCGCCTGAGGCGTTCGTGGCGGTGACCGGATGTTATGCCCAAACTGGTATGGCTCAACTTTCAACCATTCCTGGCGTTGATCTCATTTTTGGCAATCAATTTAAAATGGATTTGCCCGCCTACCTTCAGACATTGCCAGATTGGTCTAAGAAGCAAGAACCTGCCATTCGATATAGTCGCCATTTAGATCGAGAGACCTTTGTCATTGAGGGAACAGGCGCGTATGAACACACCCGTGCGAACTTGAAGATTCAAGATGGGTGTAATTTTATGTGTTCCTTTTGTCTCATTCCCTATGCTCGAGGTCGAGAACGAAGCCGACACATTGATGATGCTCTTCGGGAAGCAGAAGCCTTGGTCAAGCGAGGGCATAAGGAATTGGTTCTGACTGGCGTCAATATTGGGCGGTATGGCTTGCAAGCGTCTTCTCTTCTTGCTCTTATTCAACAATTGGAAGACATTGATGGATTGGAAAGAATTCGCATTTCCTCCATTGAACCCACCACGATTCCAGATGAACTGATTGACTTTATGGCCTCGTCTTCCAAGCTGTGTCGATATTTTCATGTTCCGATTCAAAGTGGGGATGATCGCATTTTACAGGCGATGAATCGGCGATACTCGGTTCAGGACTATGTCACCTGGATTCAACGGGTTGTCGACAAAATTCCAGGTGTGTGTTTGGGGACAGATGTAATGGTGGGCTTTCCTGGAGAAAGTGACTCTCAATTTGCGAATACTCGCGCGGTTCTTGCTGATCTTCCCTTGGCCTATTTTCATGTCTTTAGTTACTCAGAAAGACCAGGGACACCAGCGCTTCGATTCCCGAATAAGGTCGAGAGTGGCACTATCAAACAACGAAGTCGTGAATTAACAAAATTGTCTCAAGACAAACGAATGTGGTTTTATCAACGTGGTGTGGGAACGAACGTCGAGGTATTATTTGAATCCCAAAAAGCTGGTGGTCTATGGACGGGCTTCACGGATAATTTTATTCGAGTGGGCGTTCCTTGTGCAGAGCCCGTTGCTAATCAAATCAAGAACGTGCTCGTCACGGGTGTGATGGATGGGTTAGCGGTAGGGAAGATGATGGACTCGGTATTACCCTCTGACCAGCATGCACAAAGCCCCTCGCCAAGAATGGGAGAGACGGTGTTGCCGCCGAGCAGGTGGGAACTGGTGGTACCATGATGAGCGAAAATCTTATACAAGTGACAAAGCCGGCGGTTCGGAAGGGTGAACCCGGAACACACCAGGTGTATATGGAAACCTTTGGCTGTCAAATGAATGAGTATGACACCGAACTGGTTCGGCGGTTACTGGGCGAAAGAGGGTTTAGTTTTACGGAAAATCCAGACCACGCCCATGTCGTACTACTGAATACCTGTGCCATTCGAGAAAATGCCCATAGGCGAGTCTATGGGCACCTCGCGAAATTTGCCGCACAAAAACGTCACAGGGATTTGGTTATTGGTGTGCTGGGGTGTATGGCGCAAAACCTGAAAAGTGATCTTCTTGACATTCAACCGAAGATTGATGTGTTGGTGGGACCTGACGGATACCGTCAATTGCCGGACCTGTTATTGAGAGCTCTTGATACAAAAGAAAAAGGTCAGGCGGTGGATTTGTCTGAGTATGAAACTTACGAGCATATTTTACCCGAACGGAAACCTGGAGTGAATGGGTGGATTGCGATCATGCGAGGGTGTGACAATTTTTGCACCTTTTGCGTGGTACCCTATACACGAGGACGAGAGCGGTCCCGTGAGCCGATGGGTATTGTCGAAGAGGCTCAACAGTTGGCAAACCAAGGGTTTAAACAAATTACCCTACTCGGACAAAATGTGAATTCCTATCAATATCCTGGATGGGATTTTGCGAGACTTCTCACGGCCGTGGCGGATGTGTCAGGAATTGAACGAGTGCGATTTACTTCTCCCCATCCCAAAGACTTTCCTCCCGGACTGTTACATGCCGTTGCCCAGCATCCTCATGTGTGCAATCAGATTCATTTACCTGTTCAATCAGGGAGTGATCGGATCTTAGACATGATGGGGAGAAATTATACTCGCAAGGAATACTTGGATTTAGTCCATACAATCAGGAAACAGGGAGATATCGCCTTAAGTACCGATATCATTTGTGGGTTTTGTACCGAAACCGATGATGAATTTCATCAAACCTACCAGTTATTAGAAGAAGTGGAATTTCAATCAGCGTTTATCTTTAAATACTCAGAGCGGAAAAATACTATTGCAGGTAGAAAGTTCCTTGATGACGTTCCGGAATCAGTTAAGTCAGAGCGTGTGACCAGGCTGGTTGATTTTCAGCGGCAACTCTCCTCAAAGATTAATCAAACCCACATCGGCCAAACAGTGCAGGTAATTGTTGAAGGAGAGGCCAAAAAAAGTCAGGATCAGTGGATGGGGCATAGTGAAAGTAATGTGACGGTGGTTTGGAGCAAAAGCTTAGCTCCTCTTTTTCCAGGAGAGCTTGTCTCCATTGCTGTGACGGACTCCTCTCCCTCTACTCTTTTTGGTTCTGCCGTTCTCAGATAAGCTTTTTCTGTATTTTGCCTTCCATTTCATGTCATTGAATCCCTATTGGTACTCGTTGGGGATACGAGGTTTGCCCTCATGTGGGAGATGAAGGGTTTGAGACCCATGAGTGGAGAAACGGTTAGCGGGCTGAAGATGGTACTCGTGTTCAACCTAGAAACGGCAGTTGGGCACAAAACAGCCGTGTAAGATATTGGGGTGCATGGTGAAATTTAAAAATTCGTGGTCACCTCGGTGGTGATGAGACATTTTTTAATTTTGCCAGGTGCGTCAAGGGCTTGCGCGGGCTTTTGTGATCCAACTGCTGTTTCTAGGTTAAAGGGCCCTATTGGGAATACTCCGTAAGAAAGCATTAGGGTTCATTTTCTTAAGTCCTTTCTCATTCCTCCGATAGTTAAGTTGTGTGGATTCCTTCCTTCGAGGTGTGTATGAGGGAGGGGGCTACCTCTTGCGACAACCACTCCCGAACCTAGATTGTTGAAACTAAAGAAAGGTTCCTGTACATGGATGCCGAACTGATTCAACGCATTAAGAATTGTAAAACCCTTCCTGCTATTCCAGCCTTACCTCTTCAAGTGTTGCAAATGTGTCGAAGTGAGGATGCAGATATTAAAAAGTTATCGAATCTCATTAGTAAAGATCCAACTTTTGTCGCCAAAGTATTAAACGTCTCAAATTCTAGTTTTTATGGTGGGGTGCGACATAAGGTGACTACGGTCACTCAAGCCATCACCTTGTTAGGGATGAATTCAGTTGCCACGCTGGCATTTTGTTTTTCGTTATATCGGGATCTCAAAAAACATGGGGGGACTGGATTTGACCATGTTCAATATTGGCGGCGGTCCATGTTGGCTGGTGTGGCTGGCCGAGTGGTAGGAGGATGGCGAAGAATCATTGATCGAGAAGAAATTTTCTTGGCCTCCCTGCTTCAAGATATTGGCATACTGGTGTTGAGTGAAACGCATGCAGAGGTGTACGGAAACCTCATGGCTGACGCTAAAAAAAATCACCAACAATTGCTGGATTTGGAAAAACAACATATCGGCGCCGACCATACCGAAGTAGGAGCGTGGCTAGGGGAGTTTTGGCAACTTCCAGAATTACTCCAACTGGCGATTCGAAGTAGCCATAATCTGGATGAGGTGAAAATCCCCGATGAGTTTCGTGATGTCATTGCTTGCGTGGCGATATCAGGAAAAATTGCAGATATCTGGTGTGATCCAGAAACGGCTCAAGCGACCCAAGAAGCCATGAATGCTGCAAAGGAATGGCATCAAATGGAATCTCAAGATCTCTCTGGCCTTCTTGGAGAGATTGCTTCTGCCTTTCTAGAAATGACAGGAGTGTTTCAAATTGATATTGGTAATCCTCAAGAAATTGACGAAACTCTTAAGGTTGCCCAGGAAATTTTGTCCCAAGCCTCTACTCCGGAACTAGTTCCCTCTGCCCCTGCCAGTTAATCTTCAGCCATAGGTCGTTGGCCCGTTGTTGTTACACTTTCTTCTCATGGCTATTCAGCCAAAAGCCTCTGAGTACAAAAAAGCTGAATTTTGAGGAATGTTCACCTTGGAATGTGCGAAGGGTTCTCCAGGGTGGTTACGTGCCCTGACCTAGAATAGATTCCCGTCAGTAAGAAAATATTGGGTTGGGTGGGGGAATTGAAAGCGGGTAAAACGTTAGGCTTTTGAAAATTTCTCTTGGGCTAAGGCTTCGGGGAGAGTGCTATAACTCGGAATCAGTTTGGGCATCGCCGCCATATCCAATATTAATCGAACTTCTGGTTGGGGGCTCAGCAGGCTGATCGTGCCTCCAATAGCTTTAAACTTTCTATGATTAATGGCTAACAGTCCTAATGCTGCACTGTCGACCAGAGGAACCCCTTCAAGATTCAAGATCACATGGGTCGATCCTGACTCGAAGGCATGGTCAAGGGCATCTTGCACTTCCTGTTTAGCGGTTACGTCAAATCGACCGCTTAAATCCAGAACCGTGGCATCATCGATTGATCGTGTGGTGATAGCCATTCAAAACTCCTTGTGGGTGAATCTAGGACTCTTATCGGTCGTTTGGGAGGGAAGTTAATCAAAAACCCATGAAGAGGATTGAGGCATGTTTCACCCTTCTACTAGTGGGCAGAAATATGATGGAAACATGTAAAATATGGAAAGTCGAGGATGATTCACCCTGAAGGAAAGGAATGAAGACAATGGAATACCAAGCAAAAAGTTGACGTTCTGAACAGAACCCTAGTATAAGAATCTCGAGGCTACTATTCTAAAGATAGTAGTAGAACATAGTCAGCAGTCCCCGTTTTTTCTTCTGTAGAGTGCGCCCGTAGCTCAATTGGATAGAGCGCCAGACTACGAATCTGGAGGTTACAGGTTCAATTCCTGTCGGGCGCACCAAGAAATCAAGCACTTGCAACGATTTGCTCTTTCCCTCCTCTGAGGCACTCCCAGTTTTACTCCCAGTTCCAATCCCAAGATGGCTCAAACTTCCTTTTTGAATGGCCTCTTTAATATGGTTTGGTGCGAGATGGGCATATTTGAGGGTGGTGCCGATGTTCCTATGTCCCATAATGGCTTGA
>CAZKRH010000355.1:0-17449 GCA_964555115.1 uncultured Nitrospiraceae bacterium
ACCAAAATGGCGGTCGGTTTTATCGGTTTCACCGGAATAAGTTTCTTTAACCCGAATTTGGCAGTTCATATTTTCAGGACATTCAATAACGCAAATCCAGCAGTGGTTTTCTATTGAAAAATAAGGCCTAGGCATAGTTCAACGGCGGCGCAGTTCAACTAAGTCAAAATTATTGGACTTTTGAGTGACCTAAGTCCCAAGCTACGAATAAGAGGCATAGATTTTCAACTACTGAATTCGGATTACAACCAAGAGCTAGCGGGGAAAGGAGTCCAATACATGTCAACACTTGATCGGGTGATGAGCCGGTACCTCAAGAAAACGAACGCTCAGGCATCGATAGGAGACGTGGCGAAAAAAATGCTTGATGTAGGGGTTGGGGCTCTTCTGGTTGAACGGGATGGGGAACTGTTCGGCATGGTGACGGAAGGGGACATCGTTCAAAAAGTGATAGCGGAAGGTAAAGATTGTGCCACAACACGAGTCGAAGACATTATGGAACATCACCTCAATACCATCAGATTATCCAACACCCTTCAGGAAACTCTGGATGAGATGGGGAAATTAGGTGTGCGCCATTTAGTCGTCCAACATGAGGGAAAAACGGTTGGGATTGTTACCCTGCGGGATATTTTGGAGTATTTGGGGTGGTTATATGAACAGCGGGCGGCCAAAGATTCGTAAATGGCACGGAAGGGAAAAATTTCCTCAACCCAACTCATCATATTCCTTCCCTAGCGATTCAGCCACTGCGGATCGATTTTCACATTCTTTTCCAAGGCTGTAAGCTGGCTTAAAAGAATACCCGCTTGTTGGAACACATGCGAGGGAAACTTTCGACCCGGGTAGGAGACTGAGCCAGGAAATTTGGCCTGGGGAATATGCGCATGAAGATACGCTAGGTCAGACACCAGCAGCGTCGCAATATCGTACACGTCACTTGGACGAACTTCCAAGTTTTTGACGACTTGTTCAGCCATATCCTGATTGAGGTGCAACACCTTGAGGTGAGAATGCCCGGCTATTTTTTCCAGAAGGCCGTAGCACTGAATCAAACGAAGAAAGACCTCCGAGGGCTGTTTTCCTCGTTCATAGATATGCGGATTGGTATCTTCTTGTGCCTCAGGAAATTGGGCTAAGAGGGCTTGGGTATAGCGAATGGCCATCGTCACCTGTTGATAGACATCACTTGGAGCAAAACGGCGCTCCAGTAATACATTCAGTTGACGATTCGTTTGAACAATGGCTCGACCAACCTCCGTTGGCGTAGTAGACGAACTTTTTTTCTGTTCAGAAATTTTTTCCCGAATCCTTAGTTCCTGAACCACCGTCACAATCCGATCATAGGCCGCATTGACCATTTTCCACACATGAAATGGTCGAATGCTTGAAGCCTTCACCATTTCCGGTGTGATTCCGGTGCTTCCGGTTAATTCTAAGGCCAACCGGTCGGCTTTGAGGAAAAGGGTCATCGCTTGAAAATACACTTCATGAGGTTGGGCATTGGTCGCTATGGGCTTAGAGGTTGAAGCCTTGGGTTTACCCATGTCAAAGCGAATCACCTCGATCATGTTTTGTATTAATTCTACGCGGGCCAGCACATCGGCTGGAATAATGCCCTCGATGGACATGGCCCGACCACTCACAGGCTCCGCAATATTCTGGCTCACCTCAGCTGCAATGTTCCCAGGAGGCAGACATGTCATACAAAAGGCCAACCCAACTGATGGCCATACGATCTTCATACCCTTAATCAACCTCACTCTCGTTACCTCCCATTTTTTCTTTCCGAAGGCTTTTGAAGATAAGTCGTGCATCCTGAATACATCTCAATTGGCAAAAACCAAAGTCCCCAAGTGAATACGCTTAGTCGAAATTACTTCGAAGCCTGGTTGGCTTCTTCTGGAGTGAGGACACCCCTTCGAACCAAGGTTTCCAGGGCATCCTGAAACGCTTGAGAAGCCGTATGACGCACACCCCGAACTCGGAGAACGGGTGGATATAAGCGAAAGAGATTAGGATTCTGAATTTCGATGATCAGGGTTTCACTTACGCCATACGGGGGGAGTGTCTTTTGATCTCCAACGGGTACTCGAAAGTATGGCTTCCCATCCCGAGTCGTCCCATCCGATCCGGGCAACTGCAGTTCGCTGATGACATCTCGCAATCGAGCCATTTCCTGAATTTTGTGGACCACGACCACAAGGGATTCGGCATCAATGGGATCGCCTGACTGGTTCTTCACTCGTACCTGATACCTTACATTTCCGCGTGAAGATAGATTTCCTCCTGACAGTAACTCACCTCCAATTCCCGAACTTCCAACAGTGTCATAGGTCAGCAATGGGACCACTCCGCCGGTCAGATCTGGTAAATCATCAACTAATGGGGTGCCATACAGAAACACTCCCGATCCCATGAGGAAAAGGACTAACAGACTCAGTTGGAGAATCACGTACCTCGTTGTATTTTTTTTGGTGGGCCCGATCATGTAGAAGCCTTGTCCCTTACACTTTTGTTTACGGTTGCAACAGAAGCTTTCCGCAAACCTCTCCTGTTTCTAATAAATCATGGGCTTTTGACGCCTCGCTCAAAGGGAAGCACTTATGGATAATCGGTGAAAGGTGTCCGCTTTCCAATTTTTCCCGCAAGGTTTCCATGGATTGGGCTAACACCCTTGAGGGTTCACTGAATAAGGTCGTGAGGGAAAAAAACCGAATTCCTCCACTTTTCCCAAGATTTCCTTGCCAAGAGGCGATTAAATCAGAGGGGGGCGGACCTCCCGAATTGCCAAACCACAAAATCTGACCAAAGGGTGCCAGTAATTCAAAATCCTGTCCAAGGGTTGTTCCTCCCACCGAATTCAAAATGAACTCGACCCCTTTTCCTTGGGTCAGACGCAAGACTTCCTCCGACATCTCATTTTTTTTATAATTGATGACATGGTGATACCCCTGCTCCAACGCAAATTCTCTTTTGGAATCAGAGCTTACCAGACCAATGGTCTTAATATCCAAAGTTTTGGCCAATTGGCCAATCGCTGACCCAACTCCCCCTGCTGCGGCATACACCAATAGGGTCTGCCCTTGCGTCACTTTACCCATCGTGTGCAAGAGATGATAGGCCGTTAAATACGTGACCGGGAATGCAGCCCCCTCGTTGAGGTCTATTCCTTCTGAAATGGGAAAAACCCAGTCTTCCTCCGTGACCATATACTCTGCATAACACCCCATTCCCAGCGCCACCACTCGTTGTCCTGATTTGACCTTCGTGACCTCTGCACCAACAGTTTCCACCACTCCACCACATTCTAAGCCCAACACCGCTGGTAAGACCGGCATGGTGGAATACGTTCCCTTTCTCATCATCACATCCGCAAAATTCACTGAGGCGGCATTCACTCGTACACGTACTTGTGAAGAACTGGGAATGGGAACATCCACCTCGACATATTTCAGAGATTCCGCTGAGCCGACTTGAATCAAGTGGATCGCTTTCATGGCATCCTACTTGTTGGAGAATTCGTTCTTCCTCATATTTTTATGTCCGATCTGTCATTCTGGTGAATATTCTTGGATTTTCTCACAAACTAAGCTCTTCCCACAAAATAAGTACTATTTTTTCAATAAGATGTGAGTCGGAAAGCACAACTCTTCCCTTAACAGAAACATAACACTCCGGCCTATATTTTGAACAAATACAGCCTAACCAGATCTATTCCCTATAGATAAACCGATTGATTACACACGTGAACCAGAAGGAAAGCTCTATCCATTTTCAACTATACAACGATCTCTAATGCATATCTCTATAAAAAAAGGATTACATATTCCCATCTCTGGGGAACCGAACCAACACATCTTTGAAGGGCCCCCAGTGCATGCCGTGGCCCTTCTTGGTCAGGACTATGTGGGCTTAAAGCCCTCTATGATGGTCGAGGAAGGGGCACGGGTCAAACTAGGGCAGCCACTTTTTTCAGATAAGAATACTCCAGGAGTGGTCTTTACGTCGCCTGGAAGTGGAATTGTCTCCACGATTAACCGCGGCGCCAAACGAGTTCTGCAATCTGTGGTCATTCAATTAGAGGGGAATGAGGAAACAACCTTTACCCGTTACCCCCAACATGAACTTCCTCACCTCACTCGAGAGCAAGTCACGCAGAATCTTGTCACCTCCGGCTTATGGACCGCGCTTCGGACCAGACCATACAGTAGAATTCCCTCCCCTGACTCTAGCCCCCATTCCATTTTTGTCACGGCCATGGATTCCAATCCCTTAGCTCCCCAGGCTCACCACGTGATTAAAGAATACGAAAATGATTTTATTCAAGGCCTGCATGTGATCCAACATCTGACGGAGGGCACGGTCTTTCTCTGTAAGGCACTAGGCGAAGACATTCCCACCCTCTCAAAATCCAAATTGACCGTGGCTGAATTTGCTGGTCCTCATCCCTCGGGATTGGTGGGCACCCACATCCACTTTTTAGATCCCGTGGGCCCCAAGAAAACGGTGTGGCATATCCATTATCAAGACATTATTGCCATGGGGAAACTTTTTACCACTGGCAAACTGTGGATGGACCGAATCGTGTCCTTTGCTGGACCGGTCGTTCTGGAACCCCGACTCATACGCACTCGGCTTGGTGCCTATACTGAGAATCTCGTTGACGGTCAACTCGATCATGTGCGGTGTCGGGTCATTTCGGGTTCGCTTCTTTCTGGTCATTGGGCCATTGGCTGGGCCACCTATTTAGGTCGATATCATTCTCAGCTTACCGTACTTCCGGAAGGAGGAGAACGGAGATTTTTAGGATGGCTATCTCCAGGGCGCTATAAATTTTCTGCTTTGAATATCTTTGTCTCTAGTTTTTTCCCCAATTGGTCCTTCCGACTCAATACCTTGGAACAGGGTAGCCCACGCGCCATTGTCCCGGTGGGTATCTATGAGGATATCATGCCCATGGACATTCTCCCGACCCCGTTGTTGAAAGCCTTGATCGTCAAGGATACCGATATGGCCCAGGCGTTGGGAGGTCTGGAATTGGATGAAGAAGACTTAGCCCTGATGCCATTGTCCAAAAAGTTCCAGAACTCAAAGAACTTCTGAAAATTAGAGGTCAATTATTTGAATTGCTCGCGAAAGCCGATGGCAACGACAAGTTAACTGAAAAATTGCAAGAGATCCTTAACAATACCGAACAACTGCAAAAGCTTGCCACCGATGCTGGGATTACACCAGGAAGTGGCAGCGATAAAGAGGCGAAACGGAGGCATCCTCATGAGTCCTGAACAAGAACAAACCCCAAAGGAACAAGAATGAATAACAAAGGGTGGACTCCAACCATTCAAAATAAAATCTTTGGGAATGGAAGGATTTAGGAAGGGGTGTTTATTCCAACATCGTGTCCAGTAGCTTTAATCGCACCTGCGCCAACCATTTCTTCAATTGCTTTTTGAGAGTCACCAGCTTCCACATCAATGCCTCGCACTGCATCTTCTAAGACTACGACCCGAAATCCGCGTTTGCATGCATCGAGGACCGTTTGCTTCACACAATAGTCCGTGGCTAATCCCACGACATACAGGGTTTTGGCTCCGAGGTCTTCGAGTCGCTCCTCCAGCGAGGTTCCATCAAATCCTGAATAGGCCTCTTGTTTGGGATTCGTGGCCCCCGACACAATCATCATCCCTGTCGGCAATCGTAAATCCGGATGAAATTGTGACCCTCGCGAACCCTGAATACAATGAGGAGGCCATGATCCTCCTTGTTCCACAAACGAACAATGGTTGGCAGGGTGCCAATCTCTGGTGGCGAGAACGGACGAACCTTGACTCACAAAAAATGAAATGTATTGATTGATCAAGGGAATGATTTCATCGCCTCCGGGTACCGCGAGGGCTCCACCAGGACAGAAATCATTTTGAAGATGGACTAAGAGGAGGAGGGATTCTCGATCCGGTCGTGGAACCTTTCCGATGTGCCCCTCTTCACTTTGTTTGTTTAACCTCATTGGGGACAATCTCCGTACCAATACCCTTGTCGGTAAAGATCTCTAGCAAAATCGCGTGAGGCACCCGGCCATCGATGATATGGGCTTTTGTGACACCTCCCTCTACTCCCCTGAGACAAGCACGCACCTTCGGCAGCATGCCTTCACCAATCGTCCCTTTTTTGACCATCCGTTCGGTGTCTTTCCGGGACAGATGGGAAAGAAATTGTCCATCGGCATCCCGAATACCTTTGACATCGGTTAAGACCAGTAACTTCTCGGCCTTGAGCGCCGCGGCTATACTTCCCGCCACCAAATCTGCATTGATGTTATACGATTTCCCTTTTTTACTGTTCCCGATCGGGGCAATCACTGGAATAAAATGGTCCTGCTGAAGTTTTTTGATTAGGTCGGGATTGATTTGATCCACGTCCCCGACCAAACCGTATTCATCATCGGCTATCGAGTCCATGGCTTCCTGACTCAATCCTTTGGACCATGCTTTGGCGCTAAAGGGTTTGGATGAAATCAGATTCCCATCTTTTCCCGTCAACCCCACGGCTTTGGCGCCATGTTGATTCAGGAGGGTTACAATTTCTTTGTTAATCTTTCCCCCAAGCACCATTTCCACCACATCCATGGTTGCTTGATCGGTCACTCGCACTCCGCGACGAAACGTGGGCTTGATGCCGAGTTTTTCCAGCATGTCATTGATTTGCGGTCCTCCACCATGCACCAGGACCGGATTCAACCCCACATATTTTAAAAGAACCACATCTTCCGCAAACCCATTTTTTAAGTCTTCTTGGGTCATGGCTTTTCCACCATATTTAATGACGATGGTTTTGCCGGAAAAATTTCGAATGTAGGGTAAGGCCTCGATTAAGACATTGGCCTTTTTGATGAGGTGTTCCATAGGTCATCCTAACGCAATCGTCCAAGTCTTTGAACATGGGCCCCGCGGCTCACACTCCAAAAACCGTGGCTATAAAATAAATCGACTCAAATCTTGGTCTTTCACAATATCCTTGAGCTGGTTTTGGACATACTCGGCATTGATCGTGACTTTCTTTTCCTGTAATTCCTGCGCTTGGAATGACACGTCTTCCAGTAACCGTTCAACAATCGTGAAGAGTCGTCGAGCCCCGATGTTTTCGGTCCGTTCATTGACTTGCACGGCAATTGAGGCAATCTCTTCCAACCCATCAGGCGTAAATTCCAGTGCGATGTCTTCCGTGGCCAATAAAGCCTGATATTGTTTGACCAATGCGTTTCGAGGTTCTGTCAATATTCGGATAAGATCTTCCTTCGTCAAGGCTTCTAATTCCACACGGATGGGGAATCGTCCTTGGAGTTCAGGTATCAAATCCGAAGGCTTGGCAACATGAAACGCGCCAGCCGCAATAAACAGAATGTGATCCGTTTTGACGGACCCATGCTTGGTATTGACGGTTGACCCTTCCACAATAGGAAGCAAATCTCGCTGGACCCCTTCGCGTGACACATCAGGCCCATGGTTTTTTTCTCGACCAGCTATTTTGTCAATTTCATCCAAAAAGACAATACCAGATTGCTCAACTCGGGTAATCGCTTCTTTGGTCACTTCCTCCATATCCACCAGTTTCTGGGCTTCTTCTTGAGCGAGGTACTTGAGGGCATCAGGAACTTTCATGACCCGGTTCTTTTTCTTGCCCGGCATGAGTCCCCCTAACATTTCTCGAAGATTGCCTTCAAGATCTTCCATCCCTCCGACATTGGAAATAATGCCGACGGGTAACCCACCTCGCTCCTTCACCTCCATCTCCACGGTGCGATGATCAAGTTTTCCCTCACGCAATTGCAGGCAAAGTTTTGATCTCGTGGTCTCGGTGGGACCGGATTGAAGACCTGGTGCCTCATGAGACCCATCCCCCTCACTCATGCTTGATGCCCGAGACGGTGAAGACGGTGACGGGGGCAACAGGAGATCTAATAGGCGTTCCTCCGCCATTTCATCACCCTTTTGTCGAACCTTCTCCATATAGGCAGTCTTGACCATATTGATGGACTGTTCTGTCAGATCCCGAATCATGGATTCCACATCCCGACCGACATATCCCACCTCAGTAAACTTTGACGCTTCGACTTTAATGAAGGGGGCATCCGCCAATTTCGCAATTCTTCGAGAGATTTCCGTTTTCCCCACTCCCGTTGGACCAATCATAATGATGTTTTTGGGAAACACTTCTTCTCGTAATTCAGGGGACAATTGTTGACGCCGCCACCGACTCCGCAAGGCTATGGCCACCATGCGCTTGGCATCCGTTTGCCCGATCACATACCGATCTAATTCCTCAACAATTTGACGAGGCGACAACGTGTCTAACTTGGGAGGGGGTGAAATTAATTGTGTAGGTTCCATAACTTAGGGTTGTAATTCCTCTATGATAATTTCCTGGTTGGTATAAATATCGATTCCTGCCGCCACTTCCATCGACTCTTGAACAATGGCTCGCGCCTCGAGGTTCGTATGACGTAACAACGCCCGGGCCGCGGCCAAGGCATAAGAACCCCCAGACCCGATGGCTAAGAGCCCATCTTCGGGTTCCACCACATCACCATTCCCAGAGATAATAAAAGAATGGTCTTTATTGGCAATCGCCAGCAAGGCTTCTAAGCGCCGCAACATTCTATCGGTACGCCAATCTTTGGCAAGCTCCACAGCCGCCCGGGTAATATTTCCATGGTATTCTTCCAATTTGGCTTCAAACTTTTCAAATAGGGTAAATGCATCGGCTGTCGCCCCAGCAAACCCCGCTATGACTTGATTGTGATGCATCGTGCGCAATTTGCGTGAATTACTTTTCATGATCGTGGAGCCGACGGTCACTTGCCCATCGGACCCGATGGCCACGGCTCCATCCCGGCGTACACATAAAATCGTGGTCGAACGAATTTTCATAGAATCCCTTTTGGTTGAGCTCCTCCAGAGCCAAGTTTTTTCCCGGACCGAGGATGGGCTTGATCATAAACTTCCATTAATCGATCGGTCGCCACATGGGTATATTTTTGTGTGGTCGCGAGTGAGGCATGTCCCAACATTTCTTGAATGACACGAAGGTCGGCCCCCTCATCTAAAAGATGGGTGGCAAAGGAATGACGAAGTACATGGGGAGTAATCGACCCATGTTGCAACCGAAGCGAATATTTTTTCACCAGCCGCTCCACACTTCGCGCTGACAATCTCGTCCCACGATTGTTGGTAAACACTGCCATTTTTCGCATGGACTCTTTACCGTGATCCGTTTGGGTGGAATGAGTGGAACTCCCCAGATAATCCTGAAGGGCAGCTACGGCCACCGAACCCAGGGGAACCTGACGTTCCTTTTTCCCTTTGCCTCGCAAACGCAGGAGACCTTCCGTTAAATCCATGTCTTCCACATTAAGCCCGACTAATTCACTCACCCGGGCTCCGGAAGAATATAAGGTTTCCAGAATAGCCCGATCTCGCCGACCCGACTTCATCTCCTCCGAAGGAAATTCCATCAGGCTGTTGGCATCATCCTTCGTCAACACTTTGGGTAATCGATTGCCCAACCGTGGTGTACGAACCGATCCGGCGGGATTGGTCGTCACCCGTCCCTCTCGCACCAAAAATCGATACCAGCTTCTGAGCGTGGCCAGCTTTCGCGCTAAGGAAGATTTCTTTTCCTTTTTATCCGCCAGCCAACCCAAAAACCTCCGAATGGTAATGGGCTCTATGGACTCTGGAGCAGGAAGGCTCCCCTGAGGTGAGGAACCATGTGTGCGAAGAAAACCTTGAAACTGTCGCAAGTCCGTCTGATAACTTCGAATTGTTTCGGGGGACGCCCCACGCTCAATATCTAAGTATGTGATAAAAGCTCGAATTGCGTCTTCCACGATTGAAACTCTTTCATCGCACGTTGCTGGATCATGTTCCGTTTCTGAGCTTTATCTCGAATTTTCATGGGTAACGGAGGAAACAATCCAAAATTGGTATTCATGGGTTGAAAATGTTTCGGGTCGCTCGTAGTCAGATACTGTATTAAGGCCCCATGAGCAGTGGACGGCGGAGGCGAGACCAAACCCTGACCAGTTAAGACCCGCGCCGCATTGATCCCCACCAATCCTCCGGTCGCCGCGGATTCTACATAGCCTTCCGCCCCAATGAGACACCCGGCCATAAAGGTGTGCGGCCGAGACTTCAATTGAAGGCTCCCGTCCAAAAGTTGTGGCGAATTCACAAAGGTGTTTCGGTGAATACTACCATATCGCAAAAATTCTGCCTGTTCTAACCCGGGAATCATGCGAAACACGCGCTTCTGTTCGGGGTAGGTGAGCTTGGTTTGAAACCCCACCATATTAAAGCAGGAACCATAAGTATTCTCGGCTCGTAATTGTAACACCGCATGCGGCCGCTCCTGAGAATGTGGCGGCTGTAA
Organism: uncultured Nitrospiraceae bacterium; assembly: GCA_964555115.1. Taxonomy (GTDB): domain Bacteria; phylum Nitrospirota; class Nitrospiria; order Nitrospirales; family UBA8639; genus CAZKRH01. The sequence continues at coordinate 10,432 of CAZKRH010000355.1, forward strand.
TCCCACCGGTTTCAATGGGCCGAACAATAAGGTCTGTCGCCCTCGTTCCGCCATCACTTCCACCGGAATGCAGCTTTCAAAATACGGAACCTTTTCAAAATCTTTGGGTTGAACCTTATCCGCCGCCATCATCGCATCATAAAAAGCATTGTAGGTGGATTCATCCATGGGACAATTCACATAATCATCGCCGCCTTTGCCATACCGCGAAGCGCGGAAGGCCACATCCATATTGATGGAGTCCGCATCAATGATGGGAGAAATGGCATCAAAAAACGCTAAATGCTGGGTCTGAGTCACCTGCCCTATGGCTTTGGCCAGTGCCTCAGAGGTTAACGGACCGGAAGCTATGATCGTCACCGCATCGTCGGGAAGAGCATCGACTTCCTCGCGGAGAATACGAATATTGGGATGACCCTCAAGCGTCCTCGTAATTTCTTGTGCAAAAATGTCGCGATCCACTGCTAGCGCCGCACCAGCCGGCACCCGTGCCATTTCCGCGACGCGCATCACCAAGGAATTCAACATGCGCATTTCATCTTTTAAGATCCCCGGGGCACTGACGGGATCGGCCGAACCTAAAGAATTGGAGCAGACAATTTCGGCGAGGTTGCTGGTCTTGTGGGCAGCTGTCTCTTTCTTGGGCCTCATCTCATACAGCGTCACCTTGACCCCAAGCTCCGCCGCTTGCCAAGCCGCCTCCGACCCCGCTAATCCACCCCCAATTATGACTACATCATCCCGCATGATTCGTCGCTTGTTGCTCGTCGCTCGTAAAAAAAACAAAGAACGGATTGCCCGTTCAGGCCAAATTCTACAATAAGTTCAACAGGTTAATCGTCAAAAAAGGCAAGAGAGACATTCTAGGGAGCGAGTAAAAACCCTGTCAAGGAAGAGGGGGAAGGGGAAGTTACAAAAGCGTTTGTAATCTAAGAGTCGAGATAAAAATAAACTGCCTACCATCACATGATCGGTCATTCCCAACATTTTTAATCGGGAATCCAGGTTCCACTCTGATCATCACGCAGGGAGTTCGTGGTGAGTGTTTTTGGGAACTAGGCGCCGCACTTTTATGGTAGCGGCCTTCTTTTTGATTTTCGCCAAATCGTAATGTCCTTGCATGGTCAACCAGGTTTCAGCTGCCATCCCAAAGGCTTTGAACAGACGAATCGCCATTTCCGGTGACACCCCGCGTCTCTCGTTGACTAACTCAGACAGGGCCACTCGTGACACCCCAAGCTTTTGGGAAATTTCCGTCAGAGATTTACCTAATGGCTCAATATACACCTCCCGAAGGATTTCTCCTGGGTGCGGTGGGTTTTTCATGGGCATCGTGAGCACCTCCTAGTGATAGTCAACCAAATCAATGTCCACAAACTTTCCATTCTCAAAACGAAAAACGATCCGCCAATTGGCCCGAACGGTCACACTCCAGTATCCCTCTAAGTCACCCTTTAACGAATGGAGATGAAGTACCGGCGCGGCTAAATCTTCCAACTGCATGGAGACCGAGAATTTGCCGAATCCGCGGCACTAAGGCTGATTGAAGATAGCGAGGCTCGCCTTTTTCATATAACCGCCGTAACCCCCGATGCCGAATCGAAGAGACCATCCATAATTGTAATGCGTAACATTACATATTGCAATAAACAAAGAGATAACCTTCATTACACGAGAGGAAGCCCTAAAGGCAAGGGTCAGCTCTCAAGAGGTGGGTAATCTATAGGTAATTTTTATGTAAGTCTGCCGCCTTCTGGCGTGGCCGAGAAGCGGAGCGGACTCCGGAGATTCGGCGAGCACTGTTTGAGCGGAGAAGTAGCTGTTCACCTCGAAGCGAGTTGCGCAGCCGCCGGAGTCCGCGAGCATCGCAGGGAACCCGCAGAGCCTGCCCCCGCGCAGGCGGGGGGCCACGACAGGGCGAACATGGTTTTGGGTCCTTTTGCCGAAACAAAAGAACCTCGTGGTGCGGGGACGAAACCCCGCTATAAATAATCAAACTGAAACTGTTATGAGTGAAGGAAAGTTCCTAACCAGAAAAAGTTTGGTCGAAGAACTGGAAACTTAAAAACAAATTCACCCCTTTACGTTTCTTGCGGCTTCAACCCCAATTCCTCAACAACCGGCTTCAACGCTTGTATCACTCGGTCATGGTTTGCTCCATTCGATGCGACAATTCCATGCGTATTTTTCAACTGTGAAATCCCATATCTCATTGGTTGTCCAAAAACATTGGTAAATTCTCCCCCTGCGGCTTTCAAAATCGCTTCGGGGCCACAGGCATCCCAGAGACTCGTATAGGGGCCTGGCTCCATATAGAGATCCGCTTTCCCCTCCGCAATCAAACCTATTTTTAATCCAATGCTGCCACAGGCTATTTCTTGGGTGACGCCTAAGATCTGTTTTATTCTATTGACCAGAGGATTCCGATGCGATCGTGAAACAGTGAGGGTGGTGGAACCAGATTGTTTCGAGGGGTGTATGGACAACGATCTGTGAATACCCTTCTGTTCCATCCAGGCTCCCTGCCCCACAACCCCGGCATACAGCACATCCGTATCCGGACGATACACCACACCCAAGTGCGCCTGGCCCTTCACGGCCAGGCCAATCATGACGGAGAATTCTCCATTTTTGGCTATAAACTCTTTGGTGCCATCCATGGGATCGACGTACCACATCCTAGATGTGGCACGCTCTTCCCCTGGAGGGGGACTCTCTTCTGCCACGATCAGATCTTGCGGAAACGCCTGAGCCAATTCTTTCACGATGAGGGCATTAGCTTGAGTATCTGCTTCAGTAACTGGGTCTTTATAACCCTTAAATTCCACAGAAAACTCTGTCGCGTACACCTTCATCAGAACTGTTCCCGCTTGTCTGGCAATTCTGATGGCTTGCTCGATTTCTTGGGCATAGCTTGTCATAGGCAAACAATGTTCCTTCCCGAAACCTCTCAACGGTTCTGGGATATTCACCCCCTAGAGGGAAAGCGATCAGGCACTTTTGGGGATAGGACGAATGGGCACTCCCGGCAGTGTTTCTTGGAACCATTGCGTGACATGGGGATGACAGGTAAACACTAACACCTGGTGGGTCTGGGCAATTTCACCAAGGATCTTCATCGCCGCTTGGGCTCGCCCCGGATCAAAATTCACAAAAATATCATCGACCACTAGAGGCAGGGGGCCAGCATGTTTGGCATATTCACGGACAAAGGCCAATCGCATAGAAAGGTAGAGTTGTTCAGCTGTGCCTCGACTTAACACATCGGTGGTTCGGGACATGCCATGTTGTGGAGTAATCTCTAATCGCATTTCTCCTAAGGGCACCATGATGCGGACATATTTTCCTTCAGTCATGACTTGAAAAAACTTTGAGGCTTCTCGAAGGACGGCTGGTTGCCGTTCTCGTTCATATATCTGTCGAGCCTTTTCTAACAAATGTTGGACAATGGCCTTGACGGCCCACCGTTGTGTTTGCATATCCAGCTGAGCCAACAGCATTTGGTGTTCCAACATGGCTGACGTTAATCGGTCATTGTGTTCCAAATCCTGAAGCTGTTGTTCCACGCGTCCTTTTTCTTGTAAATGTTTAGTAAGGATATCTCCGATGCGTTGTTGCCCATCCCGCGTAATATCCGCCAGCTCTCGCTCTAACTCGGCTCGATTTTTCATGGAGAGCACGTGTTCCATCTCTTTGTGCCGATCGGCCGATCCGGCATGAACCCGTAACGCCACCTCCAACTGACGCTGTTGTCGTTCTAACTCCACTTGACGGGCATAATGCACCGCTCGTCTTCTAAACGTTTCGGGATCCCGAGCACCACCGGCTTCCAGCAGGCTCCTGAGCTGTTCCAGGTAACGCATTTTTTCCGACTCCGCGGACTCCCATTCCGGCCGCTTTTCCCGAAGCACTTGGGAAAGACGCTCACAGTCATTATTGGCACTCACACTTTCCTCTAAGGCTTTTCGCAAGGCTGACAAGGCGGTAGAGGATTCGGCCAAACTCACCGGAGCCTCACCACACTGGGCCAGGACGTTATTCAGCCGCTCCACTATTTCTTCAGCCTGCGTTTCCACTTGATGCAATTCCTGGGTAACCGCTCTCCATTCGCTGAGTTGCACCTGAGCTCGCTCTGCACCAGACAACACTTCTAAGGCGCCATCGGGGGTCAATTCTTCTGGCAACCCCAATCCCCTGAGAAACACCCTCCAGGACTTCTGAACTTCCCCACGCTCATGTTCCGCTTGTTTCAAAGCTCGACTCGTTCCCTCGGCCTTTTCTAACACGTGCACCAGCGCTTCTTCTTCATCTTGAATGCGCACGCTGAAGTCATCTCGCCGCTCCGCCATCCGCCGTTCGGCTTCTATTGTTCGAAGAGCTGCATCTGCTGAGTCGATGGACGGTAAATCCCCACCTATGGCATCTTCGCTGCAACTGGCCATTTGAGTGGCAATGGATTGTTCTTCTTGTTCCATCCTCACCCGCTCTTCCGCTACCTCCTCCAACCGGTCCACTAACAGGGTATATTGTGCCCTGAGTTCCTGAAGTCGAACCTTTCGATGACTATTCATATCATGCCGCCACCAGGACAAGAGGCCAACGGCTAATATGCCACAGGTCGCCAAGGTTATCGTGAGGAAAAAATCTTGAGCTAGGCCTAACAACGCTCCGGGCACGGCAAACACCAAACCTATTAACAGTACGATCCACAACGGGAGACCTTTTTGGCGTTTCACCATTTCAATCTCACCCGTCAAGACTCGAATTTGATTTTCCAAGACTCCGCCTTGTCCATGAAGATCTTGGTGGTGCTGTTGAGTGAGTTCCAAGCGATGCTGACATTGGAACCATTGACGAAGGGCTTGCTCACGCTTATCGAGGGGAGGTCGATTCCCCGTTTCCTCGCTGGTCAATTGCTCATGTTTTTCTTGGAGTCGCTCGAGCGTTCCTTCTTTTTCTTTCCGGGTCTTGTCCACATCCTCTTGCTGACGTAAGGCTTCGAGCACAGCTTGTTTCTTGTTGTCCAGATCATCTCGTAAGCCACGAATCCGTTCCCGAATAGGTATAGTGGCTTCAAACTGATCTATCCGGGTATCACTCCAACTGGAGCCTAACCGGGAAAGAATCTCGTCGAGTGCTTTCCGACGAAAAATGCCACGGAACCGTAAATCCATTAATGTTTCTAATGTCCCTTTATACTGGCCTCGTTGTTCTTCTAAGGCTTCAATTTCTGATTGACAGACCAAGAGTTGATTGTCGGGATGCAGGTTTTTGATTCGTTCTTCCGCCTTCTCCAAACTTCGACTGGTATCATCTAAGCGAGTTTCCAGGCTGGCTATTGACCGATTCCACTGATCCAGGCGTTCGACTCCTCCAGCAGGAAAACTCTCAATATGAGGAAGATCTTGGAGTTCCTGACGAACCATTTGCAGTTGTTCCCAATCGGGCCGTGCTCTCACCAAGGATTCCATCCAATCCGCTTGACGTTTGGCTTCCCCTAACTGCCCTTGATATTGTTTGATTTCGCGATCCAATACCACCTGTCGATCGCGGAGGGTATAGTATTCATCAGGGAGAGATTGCAGGTCTCGAACGGTGGTCTGTGTGTCATCTAACCGCTGAAGCAATTGATTGATGATGGGCTTTCGGCCTCCCGGTTTATAGAGTTGCCCTTGTTCACTGTCTAACCCACTTTGCACCGTCGTGAGGGGAGTCAATCCGGTCCCCATACCCACCGTATAAATGTGGTTACTCACTTCATCCGCTTGTAACGAGTCCAACCGCTCGAGTTCCCCAATGCCAAAGGCAAAGACATTCTGGTATAACAATTTTGAGGTGTTAAATAACAAACGTTGGAGCACGTCTTCATCGAGTTTGGGGCCATCCGGTTCTTGTGCGGTTTGCTGAAAGGGAAAGGCCGCCGCGACACTGACCCGTCCGCGGTTTCCTGCATCCACGCGCTCCACTCTATACCGCCTCCCATCATCCGTGATCAGGAGCAAGGAGCCTCCATGTCGGCCCCCCTTGACGGGGTCATACCGATTATTGGTTCCCCGTCTGGCCTCAAACCCAAAAAGGATTGCTCGGACATACGACATGAGGGTGGTTTTCCCGGCTTCATTGTGTCCTTCAAATACCGTAATGCCCGGCTCCACATCACGAATCTGCACATCATGAAAGATTCCAAACCCCTCTATGTTTATTTCTGCAATATGCATGGCTTATTCTTCGCCCGCTAGGAGACGATCGACTCCAGATTTTTCTGCTACTTTTACCCACTGCCGTATGGCCTCATCTGAAGGACTGGTGACATGACGGTGCACGCGAGGATCGTCAAAGAGCGGAGCGATGACTTCTCGAATTTCTTGAACAACCGACTCTGGCATATCATCGGCTAATCGTAAAAAATCCCCTAACAGATTTTCCTCTTGACGCAAGGCCTCTAGGTCCAGCTCACGGGCAGTGTCATCTACGAGGGATTCCGTCCATACCCATCCTGATCCTGTCCCCCATTTATCCCTCATCGTGGCGAGCAGATCTTCTATTTTTCCGGGCTTCGTTAAATCACGATGCAGCCCTCCTCTTCCTTGAAGATGCCATCGCACGATCGTGCCCCTCCCCGCACTTCCTCCTCGGATATCATGAGCCCGATCATCTAACCGTGCCCATAGATCTTCAAAATCTCGAACTCCTTCAATGCTGACCACTTCCTCTTGCCATCGCACCACATCCACCGGAACGAATTCATAGTCGGCATGTCCCTCTTCACCCACATTCACCACATAACACCCGCGAGGACCACATTCTTGTCGATGCCGACCTTGAGGATTTCCTGGATAGATCACCACGGGGTGGTCCTGATGGAGAACCTTGTGTGTATGCACATGCCCCAAGGCCCAATAGTCCATGGTTCCTGAGACTAAATCGAGTAATTCACAAGGCGCATAATTCATATGGTTGGGATCATTGCCTACATTGGTATGCAAGAGACCGATCGCCCATGGCGAGGCTTGTTCTT
>CAZKRH010000356.1:0-10065 GCA_964555115.1 uncultured Nitrospiraceae bacterium
AAGAACCGGTTCCTGGGGGAGAAAAACGCCGTGTTGCCTTGTGCCGCCTGATGCTCTCACGCCCGGATATGTTGCTGCTGGATGAACCCACCAACCATTTAGACGCTGAATCGGTGCAATGGCTTGAGCATCACCTTCAACAATATAAAGGGACGGTCATTGCCGTCACCCACGACCGTTATTTTCTTGATAATGTCGCTGGGTGGATCCTGGAATTAGATCGAGGACAGGGAATTCCCTTTGAGGGCAATTACTCCTCGTGGTTGGAACAAAAACAAAGCCGGATGGAAAAAGAAGAAAAAACTGAATCGAAACGGCGCAAGACCCTAGAGCGCGAATTGGAATGGATCAGAATGTCTCCCAAAGGACGCCAAGCGAAGGGTAAGGCTCGAGTCACCCGTTACGAAGAATTATTAAGTGACGAACATGATAAAATGGCAAATGACCTCGAGCTCTATATCCCACCCGGCCCACGATTGGGCGACCTCGTGATCGAAGCCAAAAACATCAGCAAGGCCTTTGGAGATAAGGTGTTGTACGAAAACCTCTCCTTTTCATTACCTCGTGGAGGTATCGTTGGGGTCATCGGCCCCAACGGAGCTGGAAAAACCACCTTGTTTCGGATGATTACCGGGTCTGTTCAGCCTGACGGAGGAACCTTTAAGGTGGGGGAAACGGTAAAGTTGGGGTATGTGGATCAAGACCGTACACTCGATGGAGAAAAAAACGTGTGGGAAGTCATTTCCGATGAACGTGAAACTATTAAACTCGGCAAACGGGAAATGAGTTCCCGGGCCTATGTGGGACGCTTCAACTTTGGCGGATCTGATCAACAAAAAGCCGTAAAAAATCTCTCAGGGGGAGAACGAAACCGTGTCCATCTGGCTCGGATGCTAAAGGAAGAGGCGAATCTCTTGATTCTAGATGAGCCCACGAATGATTTAGACGTCAATACCCTTCGCGCCCTAGAAGAAGGGTTAGAACAATTTGGTGGGTGCGCAGTGGTCAGCAGCCATGACCGATGGTTTCTTGACCGAATCGCTACTCACATCCTGGCCTTCGAAGGCGACAGTCAAGTCGTATGGTTTGAGGGAAATTATAGTGAATACGAAGCCGATCGAAAAAAGAGACTCGGAAAAGAAGCCGATCGCCCCCATCGAATCAAGTATCGAAAAATGACTAGGGATTAACAGGTTCTTGAAGCGACTCAATTGCTTAGAAATAAAATTTTCTGTAAAAATGGGGCTGAATTCCTGACAACCTTTCCCTTCTGGACAAGTTTTTTTTATCTCTTTTGGCGATCCTTCATTAATGGTCAACGCACCTTAGCCAGAGCATACCTGCAGAACAGACCGTTCATCCCAACGTTCTCATCACCATGTATCTGGCACTAGGTTTTTCACATGAATCAACCCGCACCCTTTGAATTAGCTGGAACCGATCAAAAAAATATTCGCGGGGATCTCATTCCAGGCCAACAGCGCCAAATTCTATTTATTGCCGGATTTCTGTCGAAACGGTGGGGCACAAAAAGTAAGGCGTTGGCAAGCCTGTGTCAGGAACGAGGTTGGGGATTTTGTTGTTTTGATTTTCGGGGTAACGGGGATTCTGAAGGAAATTTTCAGGACTATACCCTTTTTGATTGGCTCGATGATGCCCAAAGAGTTGTGGGGAAAATTAAAGAAGGTCCACCATTAACTATTGTGGGCTCCTCTTTGGGGGGCTGGCTGGCTTGGTTGTTAGCCCAGGAACATCATGACGTGACACACCTACTATTGCTGGCCCCGGCATTTAACATGATGGGACAACGCGCACAAGACATTTCCACCACAAGACGCCAAGAATGGCTCGAAAAGGGATGGATGCCTTGGGAGGATGATGCCCTGCATCGGGATTACCCTCTAGCCTGGAAATGGGTGGAGGAAAGCGAGACCTTATGGACTCGTCGACATGAACCACCCCGCCGAATTCTCACCACCATTCTCCATGGACTACAAGATATCGTGATTCAACCCAAGGGAAGCTGGCACTTTGTTGAACACCTGTTGCATCAGGATCCTGATTTTCCCATCGAACTCATCCTCAAAACGGGCGATCACCGGATGAGCCAGCCTGAACATGTGAAAATATTATTAGAATTAGCTTCCCAAAATCACCTATAGGAAATATCCCTCTGCCCTACTCAGAGGTCTTTGCCTTAGAACTATGAAATTTTTTTATATTAGTTATCCAGAATCCATGCCCCGTCATATACATTTTTTCAACAATGGAGTTTTTCATTCAAGTACAATTTCGTAGCTATTAATACCCTTTCTAGATTTCTCAGTCCTAAACAAGATACTCTCTGGCACATCAGCCCTTGGATAAGACACTGAGATTTCAACAAGGAAAATGGGTAAACCCACGTTTAGGAATATGACTGACCACTCGGACATCTTCATTGCCAGATCTGTAGGAATTGTCGCCGTCGCCTCAGGATTTATTCTCGGCATGCATGGCTTAGATCACCCCGACACCATTTGGCTCAACACAGCATTAGGGTTAATCGTGACGGGGATGTTGGCGCAAGCCTATGCCCTGGTTCGATCCATAACCCGGGCCAAGCAAAAGAATAAGGATAAAGAAAATTCATGAAATATGGTTTTCAAGTACAGACTCCCCCTCACCGTTTCTATTTCCATCAGACTCTTGGTTTCTGTCTTATGACGTTGAGTCTGCTTTTGATTTCCTGTAGTCACCCACGTGAATCTTTTTTACGGGGTGCCATTGAAGAAGCCACTCAAGATGATATCATGGCCGAATGGGGAGAGCCTCTTCGATCAAAAACCTCTCTGCTCCACGGAGAAACCGTCTGGACCTATCGATTTGTAATGACCGAAAGAGAGATGGACCCAAGTGGACTTAAAGCCATCAGCGGAGGAGTCACCAGTGCTGCCAATGCAGCTGCCTCGATCATTGGACGTGGGCCTCAAGCCGGTGAGGGGGATAAACCCCGCTGTTTTCATTATCTGCTTACCTTCAATAAGTCCCAGGTTCTCCAAGATTGGGAACGAGTAACCTGCGCTCAAAATCCTTTATGACCACACCTCATTCTAATTTTTTTGCACCTTGCCCGCGTGGACTCGAGGAGACTCTGGCACAGGAATTGTTAGCTCTGGATGCCACATATCCACACGTCACGCCAGGAGGAGTCAGTTTTTCTGCCCCCTTCACTCTGTGTTATCGACTCAACTTGGAAAGTCGAATTGCCAGTCGCTTCCTATGGAAAGTGCACTCCTCCCCGTATCACACAGAACATGATGTTTATCGCCTAGCCTATGACCTTCCCTGGCACACCTGGTTTGCTATCACCCATCGAATAAAAGTGAAAGTCAGCGCTGTTCATTGTCCTCTCAAAAGTCTCGACTTTGTCACGTTGCGCATTAAAGATGCTATTTGCGATCGGTTTGTTTCCGAACAAGGTCGCCGACCCTCTGTCGATACCAGGTCGCCTGACATTCAAATCCATGCGTTTCTAGACCAACACCATTGTACGATCTATGTCGATACGTCAGGGGATCCGCTCTTTAAACGTGGACTTCGAAGAGCCACGGGCCTAGCCCCACTTCGGGAAAACCTTGCAGCTGGGATTCTGCATCTGTGCGGGTGGACCCCTCAAACCCCTCTATTAGATCCCATGTGTGGTAGTGGAACGATCTTAATGGAAGCGGCCCAAATGGCCTGCAACATTCCCCCAGGGTTTGGTCGACGCTTTGCTTTCGAATTGTTCAAAAATTTTGATGCTGACCAATGGACATCCATTCGGTCAGCCAGTCGCCAACAACAGGTGCACCCGCTCTCTCTATCCCTGTTTGGTTTTGATAAGGATGCGGCAGTCCTCCAGGGGGCCAGAATCAATCTCAAGGCTGCGGGAGTGGAACCTCATGTGCAGCTCACCCAACAAGATTTTCTTGAGAGTACGGCTCCCTCCGAGCCTGGCCTGATTATTACCAATCCTCCCTATGGGATTCGCACTGGGTCCGATGAGGCTCTCCTCCAATTATACCCGGAATTGGGCCATGTCCTGAAACAACAATATGTCAATTGGCGCGCCTATTTTTTTACGGCGGATCGACGTCTAGAAAAACACATTCGCCTATCGACCTCACGTCGTACTCCTCTGTTTAACGGTTCCTTGGAATGTCGGCTCTTTGAATATCACATCACTGCCGGGTCAAACCGTCGACCCAAACCTGAGACTTCCGCCGCACCCGCTACTTCCCTGACGAAGGATACGCATGTCACCAATTTATAAAAGTGGTGCTTTCATCCAGCAATGTTTCTCAGTTCATCCCCTGTCTATGAACGTCAAACTGTTTACCTTACCAAATATTGTGGGAATATTGTGTCATAACTGTCAGCTCCGACACCGTATCACGATTCACACGGTTTCAAAATTTTTAGGGGAAGACGTGGCAGGTGAGGAGGATGCTTCGACCAGCCTTTCAGACTGTACAACACAACATGCAGAGGAACTTCGAATTAGCGGGTTGAATGTGGTCCAAGATATAATGCAACTCCGATGTACTCACTGCAAAAAGGGATATCACTTAACCATATCCCTCATTGAGTCTCACCAAAAGTAGCGGTTTTTTCTTCTCGAGAGAGAATAGTTTTCCCTTCCACCGCTATGCGCCAACGTCCCGCTGAGACACAGGTGTATCAGAGAGCACCGTTTTCTCGGAAGAAGATAGCAGGTAAAAATAAGGAGCCGCCAGGAAGGCGGCTCCTTATGAAAGAACGGGCTGTGCCAATCAGGTATTACCTGTTAGGCTGTGGTGTGTATCGCAGATACGGCTTTACCACCCGGTGGCCTTTGGGAAATTTGGAGGGGATCTCTTCATCCTTCACTGCTGGCACAATAATACAATCTTCACCGTCCTTCCAATTGGCAGGAGTTGCCACTTGATGTTTGGCGGTGAGTTGAAGGGAGTCCACAACTCGAAGAATTTCATCAAAATTCCGTCCCGTTGAAGCAGGGTAGGTTAATGTCAACTTCACTTTCTTATCTGGCCCAATGACAAATACAGACCGAACCGTCATATTATCTAAAGCATTGGGATGAATCATGTCGTACAAATTGGCAACCTTCCGTTCCGGATCAGCAATAATAGGGTAACTGACCGTACATTGTTGGGTTTCATTGATATCCTTGATCCAACCCTTATGAGAATCCAGCGCATCAACACTCACGGCTAACACCTTCACATTACGTTTTTTAAAATCTTCCGTGATTTTCGCCACTGCACCAAGTTCCGTCGTACACACAGGGGTAAAATCCTTAGGATGCGAGAATAGCACTCCCCATCCATCTCCTAACCATTCATGAAAGCTAATGGTGCCTTCTGTGGTTTCTGCTGTAAAATTTGGAGCTTCATCTCCCAACCGAATAGCCATGATCTATCCTCCACTGTTAAAAGTTTGTGCAACAAAATCGGACCTGGTTAGGATGTCCCCCTACCGTGGATTTTCCGGCCCACCTTGTTCCATCTCCATTGGAGACATATACGGTATTTTATTAGCATACGCCCCCCCCAAAAAACAATCAACTTAGGTTAATTCACACCGCCAAAGAGCCCTGTTGTTCCCGAAAAACGACCCAAAAACACCTGCCCCTTGCGTGGCCCTCCTGAGCCCTAATCAGGCCAGAAACTCCGATTACCAGAAAAACCCCCTCCACTCAAACGATACCTACGGGAAACCCAAAGTCGAAGGCATTCCCAAACAGCATCAGGAATCCTAAAAGGTTGTGGAAATGAGAATTTGGGAAAGGACTTATAAATCAAAGGGAAGGGATGGACAATCCTAGATAGCCTCTTGAGGACTTAGCTGTACAATTCCCCAACCCACGGTTCATACCCGTTAAGATAAAGAGTAGGTTTTCGTTGATCCGTGCCAATCATTCGTTCGGACTCTTGGGACCAACGAGGATGAGGAACCTGCGGATTGACATTTGCCATTAAGCCGTATTCCTGGGGGGCCATGGTATTCCAAAAGGTTGTGGGTCGTTCTCTCATGAATTCCATGGAAACAATGGATTTGATGCTTTTGAATCCATATTTCCATGGCAAAACCAGACGAAGGGGTGCACCATGTTGCTTTGGCAAGGGGTGTCCATATATCCCCGTGACCAGGAGTGCTAATTCATTGACCGCTTCATCAAGACGGATTCCCTCCGTATAGGGCCAAGGACCATATCCTCGTTGTCCCATGGCGACCTCCGGAGAATGGAATGAGGTGAAACGAATATATCGGGCAGCACTCAAGGGCTCCACTCGTTCGATCAAGGCTTTAAGGGGAAAGCCCGTCCACGGGACGGCCATCGCCCAAGCCTCCACACACCGAAGCCGATACACGCGTTCTTCCATTGGCACCATTCGCACAATATCATCAACATCCAGAACGTGTGGGTGTTTGACTAACCCTCTGATTTCCACAGTCCATGGTCTCACCTGAAAGGGGCCAACTCGTTTCCAGACATCATCCTTGGCTTCACTAAATTCATAAAAATTATTATATTGAGCGGCGATATGTTCAGCGGTCATCGCGCGATCCAACAGAAATTCGGGGTTACGGGGGGCAGGATAGATCTCTCGATCTAATTCCGTCAGTTCAAAATTCTTTGGGGTTTTGGCAAACTCTTCCTCGCTGACGGTCACGGAACATCCGGCAAGCCCCGTCATCAGCAAGGAGCCAGCCCCAACCAATTTGAGATAGGATCGTCGACTGAGAGAGTGAAGGAATAAGGATTCCGAGGTGACCTGTCGTTCAGGTATGCGCCATCCTTGAGGGAGAATGATATGAGCCATGCAGTTTTCTATGCGTGAGAGCGTTTCGGAGAAACTCTTTTTACGCTACCAGCCTATTCTCAATATTCTGGAAGATCAAGAAATAGAACAGTCGGTATTGGAAATACAGAATGCTCATTCAGAAACCCATGATGAGAATAAAGGGAAGATACTCGTTCATTCTGAATCCACAATTCAGTCTCCCCCAAGGGTATGAATCGCACCTTCAGAAATTTGAGCTAAATCCTCCTGGCCTATACAATACGCGACTATGGCCAATGCTGAACACCTAGCCCTTTTGAAACAAGGCTCGACTGCCTGGAATGCATTTAAGAAATTGAATCCGACTCTTCATGCGGATTTGGAGAGTGCCAACCTGTCAGGATTGGATCTTCAAGGAGTAGACCTCTCTGGAGCGAATCTTGTCGATAGCAACTGTGCAGGAACCAATTTCACAGAGGCCATTCTCACCGGTGCCAATTTGGAAGAAGCCAATCTGGTCAAAGCCAATTTAACCAAAGCCAACTTGCGTCAAGCTAACTTGAGTGAAATTGACCTTTTGAATGCCAATCTTTCTGAAGCTGATTTGAGCCATGCCAACCTCGGAAAAGCCGATTGCTCCGAAGCTGATTTCACCAATGCCAATCTCACGGAAGCCAATCTGCTTCGTACCAACTTTCAACAAGCCACATTGACTCGGGCCCAACTATCCCGAACCAAGCTCCGAGAAGCTAATTTCCAACAGGCTGAATTGCCATATGCTGACCTCACCGAAGCTGATTTGGCCCAAGCTTCATGTCAACAAGCCAATTTTCAGCATGCCAATGTAAAAGGGGCCTCCTTCATTCAAGTAAATTTTCAAGATGCCATACTGGAATCAATCATAGGAGCAACTGTTTTTCAACTTTCAAAAGCCAAATCACTCCGTCAAATAAAACTTCAAGATGACTTGCTCAGTCAACTCACACGAGATTTCCCTCGGCTCTTTTAAGGGCACCTTCCCTCAAAACATTTCCTCAACCTGTTTCACAATTCATGTTTTTTGATTCAATGCAATTTCTTGTTGGACCAACCCACACACTCATTTCATTTTAGGATCGCCCACGAAACGTAAGTTCAGCCACTCCGGACTTATCCAACTCACCTTTTCCAGATGCCACTAACCGACGATATTGTTCGAGTGCCGCCGTTGCCAAAGGCGAATGAAGTCCTTCTTGCTCAGTCAACGCCACAGCAATTCCCAAGTCTTTGGCCGCATGGGCTGCCGAGAAGTAACATTCATGATCCCGCCCCTGCATATCAAGTCCATCCGTTTCCAAAACACGAGAGGCCGCCCCTGTTTGAGCAAACACCTCGCGAAGCATGGTGACATCAAGTCCAAGCGCCTCTCCCAAACCCAAACCTTCTGCCAATCCTGCTGTATTAATATTCATCACCATATTGACCAAGGCCTTCACTTTCGCGGCTTCGCCTGCTTTGCCCATGTATCGCAAGGAAAGACCAAGAGCCTCTAAAATAGGTTTAGCTCGTTCAAAAACCTCTCGTTTCCCTCCACACATGAAATAGAGTGTTCCCTCTCGAGCTTGCGGAATACTGCTTGCCATACATGCTTCTAACGAAAATCCTTTCTCCGCTTCGACCTTGTGTTCAACCATTTCATGAATATGAGGAGACACCGTCGCGCAATTGATAAATAATCGATCCTCGGCAAAATGGAGAAGACCCTCATCGTTTGTCTGGTCAAATAACGTATTCATGGACTGATCATCGGTGACCACCGTAAATACCACCTCTGATTGTTTCGCAACCTGAGCTGGAGTGGTGCAAGCCTCACACGCCAATTCTTTGGCTAATTTCTCTGCTTTTTCCAGATCACTGTCATACACCGAGACAATGGAGAACCCTTTGCCTTTGAGGCATCTGGCCATATTGGCTCCCATTCTTCCCACCCCCACGAATCCAATCTTTTTTACGGAGTTCTCGTTTCCCATACCCAACCACCCTCCCCAGGATATTCATAATGGAGAAACACTACAGAAATATGTTTTGTTTGATGACAATGCTTGTGGTTCTTAGAAAGTATTGTTTACTAAAATCCAAGCCTTTGCTTCAACTAAAATTTATCAAGAATACAACTATCGCCAAGCCTACAAAATGCATGTCCATCCCCGGAAAGAAATTGTCACCTTGGTCGATAAAGCATATAGAGTTCTCAACTAGACCCAATCAATAACCCAAGGAAAAATCATGGACTTCAGTTGGCTGCATGCACCGGATAGTACGACGATTCAATATGGCATTACGACCTTGATCCTTGTCATATCGTTTATCTGTCTTCGATTGGTATTAGTTCGGCTCATCCTCAAAAGTCCAGGGATTGCCGCCGAAACCCGGCGTCGCTGGGTCGTCACCATTCGAAATGTGTTGGTAGGTATCTTTATTATTGGACTGATTTCTATTTGGGAATCACAACTCAGTGCCTTTGCTGTTTCTTTGGTGGCCGTTGCCCTCGCCGTGGTTCTCGCCACGAAAGAACTTATTGCCTGTATGAATGGAGCCACCCTTCGGATGGTCACTAATGCATACGCCTTAGGTGATCGCATCGCAATTGGAACTGTTCGGGGAAATGTGGTGAATTACAACCTGCTCACCACCACGGTATTGGAAGTGGGGCCAGGCCAAACCTCCCATCAATATACGGGAAGGGCCATGGTCTTTCCCAATAGTTTATTACTCACCCAACCACTGACCAATGAAACCTATACCAAAAAATACATCATTCACGTTATCACCATTCCCTTGTCCAAAGATGACAACTGGGAACTGGTCGAACAAATACTATTAGATGCCGCCTATAAAGAATGTAGTCCGTACATTGATGAAGCCAGAACCCACATGAAAAATTTGGAGGGCAAACACTGGCTGGATGCCCCCTCAGTCGAACCAAGAGTCCACCTTCAAATCCCCGAACCCGGAAAAATCAACCTATTGCTCCGGGTACCTTCTCCCGCCCACCGCCCTTCACGCACCGAGCAGGCCATTTTGCGGCATTTCCTTAGGGAATATACACCTTCCATGTGCGTGTAATTTCACCAAACGTTCATAAAACCTTCCTGACACAAAATAATGATCAAGATCGTACGATTCCCCAATACATTCCTGTCCGTCTTAAGGAACGTGAGCCGTACACCGAATAGGAAAAGGAAGCCAAACCTACCATTCCGCACTCATCATTTTG
>CAZKRH010000357.1:0-14046 GCA_964555115.1 uncultured Nitrospiraceae bacterium
AGGTGGGCGACATAATCGTTTCCATTGTCCCCGTGTTGAAGGGAATCGATAATCAGGAGAGTTTCGCTGAACTCATCACTTTCATACGCTGAGGATTGCGAGAGTTTGTAGTAGAAGGAAAGGGAGACGTCGGAGGGAGAAGATAAGTGAAAGGTGGTTTGCCACCCACCGGACATTCCTAGAATGTCTTCGTTATTAAGGCCCCCGAGTTCAATCTGCAGGGCGCCGCCGGAGAACCCTCCTGAAGAGAGGTAGGTCCCGTTGGAATAGGTAGGCTGATGGGTAGCCCGAAAACTATCGTCGATGAAGGAAAAGGTTTCGGAATTGTGATCGAAATTCGCTAGGAGAAGGGTGGTTGAATCATTTCCTGAGGGAGGGATAAATTTACTGATCTCAATGGACGGGAGGCTTTCATTGCCAGAGGTATCATATGCCGTAACGGTAAAGTAATAGGTCAGCCCCTCAATGAGTGCTGAAAAATTATGAAAGGTATTTAATCCAGTGTTGAAAGGTGATCCATAAATGCCAGAAGCGGTACCAGAATAGATGAGATAACCGGCCAAATCACTTTCATCATTGGCATTCCATGTTACTAAGGTATTTTGTGCGGCTCCGGCTGGAGTAGCCAGGAATAGGAGCGCACAGAATAGTGATGAGAGGATCAGAGAGTACGGTTTGTTTGATGGAGGAATTAAAAAAAAAGGGGACATTCTTAATTTATCTATCGAAAAATGCGTGATTGCTGGCAACATAAGGGTGTTCCTCCACTACTGAAAAATTTAAAGTCCCCCCCCCTTAGGAGGAAGATAGTCAAACGAACATTTCCAATTTTTCCAAATGTATGTTTAGGAATTGGTGGATGTTTTCTAACCCTCACTAGCAAACCGTGTGCCTTGTTGTGATAATGGAAATAATGTCATTAATTTCATATGTTTCACTGATTAATTGGGATGAATAGCCAAGGAGTAACAATGAAGGAGTGAGCCTTCAGTTTGGATGAAATTTTTTCAGATTTTTTTATTAAAACAGCCAGTTAGGATCGGTGTATGGACTCCCATACTTACTAGGCAGGGATTTGTGGGGAGGAGGTGTGGGAAAGGTGAAGTTTTTAATTATCTTTCCCTAGGTTACTTAGACAGTCCTATACAATAATTTCTTTGTTTGAGTTCCTTCTTCCTCAGGAAAGATGGGATTCCTAATTTAACCTAGCAACAGTAGTTGGATCCCAAAAGTCCGCGCAAGCTCTTGGCGCACCTAGGAGCCTGTCCCAGATTAGACGAATCTACTGCGGATGCGCTGGATGTGGCAGATCTTCCGATCCTTTTCGTTGAATAGTCCAAGCTATTCGCCTTAAACGATCGAAACATCTGACTCAAACCCGCACATCCTCGTGACGATCGCTTATCTCGGACAGGCTCCTAGCACAATGAAAAAAGGTCTCATCATCACCGAGGTGACCACGAATTTTTTGATTGCACCCTGCACCCCAATATCTTACACGGCTGTTTTGCGCCCAACTGCCGTTTCTAGGTTTAAGGCATGGTTCTTTTTTTATTAAAAAAACTGAATGTGGTCGTTGGCTATATAGACTGAAGAATTGCTTCTTATGCCATTTGAGACAATTGGAATTGAGAAGGGGGGGGATGGACGGTATGGGGCGCTTATTCTTTTGACTTTAAAAGAAGGAGGGCATTGCCTGGATCTAGTGTTACTAAAAAATTACTCAAAAAGGACATTCCCAATAAGCCGGAAACGCCAGAAATACCATCTGGTAAATCATGAATGGCCACGGCTACATGCCGAGCTTCGGCTCCACCGACTTGCATATGATCAAGATGAGCCATGCTGACCTGGATTGATCCACCAGCCGTATTTACGGTATTTATACTATTATCAGACCCTGATAAGAGTCCCAATTCAGCGGCGATAGGATAAGAAATGACTGTCATGGTCGCGCCGGTGTCAACGATGAGATGAGCATCGATATTATGGTTCAGGCGAACTTGGGCCACAAATGACCCACCAATTTTCGTCAGTTTGATGGCATAGGATTCAGGCGTATCTTTGGGATCCTTGTTCTGTTCATCTTCATAGAGGTCGTCCTCCTCGTCTTCTTCCTCTATTGGGGAGGGGGGAATTGATTGTCTGTGGAAAGGGTCTGATGATTGATATCGAATCGGGTTTTGAGTTCCTTTGGGTTGTTGAGGCATTTTTGGGGTGAGGAAGGATTTGGTGTCTTTCCCTATTGGCGTGCAATGTTCAAGTTGAGCTGGAGAGTCAGTAAAAACCATGGATCCCGAGGGACTGATACATTTATATGTGTTTGCGGCATCTGATGGGTCGGGAGATCCCATGAACATAAACATGAGAGAAAGACTAAAAAGACTCCTCCCTAGTGGACGGGAGGGGTAGGGACATTTTTGGGTGAAGAGGAACACCAATTTTTGAACCCTCTATGTTAACAGGATCGGGGAAGACATCTTTATCTTAGGCACCATTTCCTTCTTTTGTCAGGGGAAGAATGGCATCAACAGTCAGGCCATTCGTTTTAAGCCTTTTTGACAAGGTGACCTCTGTTGGGTGAATGGCTTGTATTATAATATCTCCTTCAAGCGTTTCTCCCTGTTTGGCGATATAAATGGCTTGCCCATTACTTAAAAAGACCTGGCTTTCTCCTTCCTGAATCATATATCCCAGAAATCGAAACTGTGTCAGTTGTTGACGAGCTTGTTGCGCTGCCAGCTCATCTGGAGATGGGGCAGTAGGTTGTCGAGTTCGGAGGTTCCTGGCAGGTTGGAGGGGAGCGGAGAAGGTTTTGTTCAACCTGTTTGTTTGGGAAGGTAAGGTCTTTTTGGGTTTCGCATCGCTTCCCAGGGGAGCAAAGATATTTCTTGGTTTGGTGAATTTGACGGAAAGGCTCTTTTTGGAATCCTTGAGCCTTGGGCCTAAGGATGGGGACGAAGAACCCGACCCTGGCGTTCCTATGGATGCTGGTAGCGCTGTAAACTGGGCGGAAGGTTCTTCAAAAGTGTCCAGAGCCCAGATGGTACCCAATATGAGAAGAAGTCCACCTAACAGAAGTTTTTGAATTCGTGGGGTCATGATGACTCGTTTACTATCTTCACATTCGGGGGTTGAAAAAATGTTCCTACCGTAATTTTAAAGGCGACACGATTCCCTTTCTTGGTTCGCTCCGCCGTTAATTTTTCAATGAAAAGATGCGGACGGGAAGTTTCCACCTTATAGATAAAACGTCGAATGGCCTCATACCCTCCAGCGGCTTCGAATCCTAAAGCTCCTCTTGAAGAGACGCCATGTTTAGTGGGTTCTACATGGTAGCCCATGCCGGGAATCACGACTTTATTTTGTTTCGCGAGTTTAGCAATCGTCACGCCTAAATCTGTAAACTCATGCTTTTCGGGAAGCGTGGCCCATATGTGCTGTAAGGATTGTTGAACCTGATGAGAATTCTGATGTTCTTGGTATTGGCCTGCAACAATATGATGTTGTTGGCGAACGTGATCGAGTTGTAATTGGGCTGGCCTAAGGAAAAAAACATAGAGACCCAAACACATAACGCCCGTCACGACAGCAAACAAGCCCAAAGGTTTGAGATATTGGATAGCTGAACGTGCAGTGGGGGAGAGAGAGGTCTCGGTTATCATCGTTTCCAGGTTCCAAAGTTCATGGGACTATTCCAGACATATCCCCTCAAGAATGTGAATACCCAACCTTCATACTAAAGACGATATAGGGTTTGCTGTAAGAATTTTTTCGTTCAGGTGTTTTTGTTTTATGGCTTGACACGATGACATCGTAAAAGGCTCTGTGTTTTTCCAAACTATCGACCAATGCTTTGAGATCTTTAAGGGATTTAGCAGATCCGCTCAGAGAAATGGTCCCATCTTTATAATTCAGTGCCACAGATTCCATGGAGATGGGTGTGGGAACAGCCAATTCCAAATCTGTTAAGAATTGTGTCCAAGAAAAGGCTTGATGGGCATCAAGATTATTAGCAAACTGCACTTCTTTAGCTAAGCGTGTTTGTCGTTCTTGGGAAAATTCAAACCCTTCTTGCTCAGCCTGTTGAATAAAATGGGCATCTAATAATTGGGTAGATGCCGTTTCTTCTTGAAGAGTGGCTGTCTGTCCTTGAAGGTGTTGTCCCGTCACCAAGATCCACCCAGACGACAGAAGAAATCCAATAGAAATGGCTACTAAAGTCCATTGCACCTTTTGTACGATGTGGATGCCAGGGGGAGAAAAAGAAAGGGAGATTTTCGGGTTCATGGTGCCACCACAGGACAGGCGATGGTAGGCAGGACGGAATCAGAATAGAGTTTGATCCCTCCCATGGATTGGCCTCGGTTGTTATGTTCATGGGTATACAGAGGAATAGGTTTGATTGATACCGGGCCTGATTCCGATCCGTTGAAGATCTTTTCGACTTGTTCCCCAATAGACGGCAACATGTGTTGGGGAGATTTGCCCCCTACCAGGAAGAGAGGAATGGTTGAATCCTGAATGTCCCGGTCTCCAGAGGAATATTTTGTTTCAAAGAAAATTTGAAGAGTCGCAATAATTTCGTGGGCGATAGGTTTAGTATCAAGGTGTGGAGGGGCATTCTTGGAATCGGAGAGGCCAGCAAACGATTCTTCTAAGGCCGCCTCATTGTGTTGGTTGATCTGTGACGGTTCTGTGGACGAAGAAGTGGGAGGTGAGGGAGGCGGCCCGGAAGTTGGCATCGGTTTGATCCGCAAGAAAACTGGGGCATGGTGTTGGAGGATTAAAAGGGAAAAGCCCCAATCGGCTAAGTAGCAAAAAATCAACAGGTGATCCCTCACGGGTGGAAGCGTTTTTTGAAAATGATCAATGGCTTTTCGACACCAATCAAATACGGTCAGCGTAGCGAGATTGATCGTGACTGGGATGAAGCCAGCCTGCAGACAGACTTGTTCGTACGATTCTATGATGTCTTGTTGGATGGTGGAGGCTAAAATTCGAACCGGAGAGGATTGGGACGATAGGGTCTGGGCTTCAGGAATCTTAAATATATTATACATCATTCTGGTGTTTGACGTGGTGATGTTAAAATCTTGTTTGAAACGCCAAGAGAGGAGGGCCTGACATTCTTGAGAGTTTTTCGGAAGGGTCGACAATTCAAAAATGGCAGTTCGAGCACAGAGATCCGAGAGACTTAACGCGACTGATTGCTGAGTGTGATGATGTCCAAGAAACTCCTGCATTTCTTTTCCAAACGCCTCTGGGTCTTGAATATTCACCTTGAGCGGCGAGAGGCGCACCATACCTGACGGGAGAGCATGTTCTGTGTATTGGCGCAGATGGGCTGACCCCCATCCCACTTTTAATTGGGCAAAGCTGACTTTTTTGGCCGTAATATGAAGACTGGCTTGAGGCCGGGTTATAGGGAAAAGGGTCATTCGATTTCTTCCACGGGTGTGACCCGGTTAATTTCTTGTAGGGATGTTTCGCCGCGAAAGACTTTTTGGACAGCCGCCTGTCGTAGACTCGTCATGCCTTGTGCCAGGGCAGCATAACGAATTTCTGACGAAGGTTTTCCCGCGATGATCATTTCTTTGATGGAATCTGAGAGCTCCAGAAATTCTGTAATGGCTCGTCGACCCTTGTATCCTAATCCGCTACATTCATGGCATCCTTTGCCTTCATAGAAGGTTGCCTGCTTGGCTTTTTCGTAGTCAAGGCCGGATTCACGACACAATTCTGGACTCACGGTCACCATGACTTTGCAAAAGGGACAAATGGCTCGAACTAATCTTTGGGCCAGGACGCAGTTGAGGGACGTAATAAAGTTGTAGGGTTCGATCCCCATGTTCACAAAACGACCAATCACATCGAAGGCATTATTGGCATGGACGGTGGTAAAGACCAAGTGCCCTGTTTGAGCCGATTGGATGGCAATTTGCGCGGTTTCCAAATCTCGAATTTCCCCGACCATCACCTTATCGGGATCATGTCTGAGGATGGATCGCAAGCCACGAGCAAACGTGAGCCCTTTTTTTTCGTTGACAGGGATTTGTACGATGCCATGGAGTTGGTATTCAACGGGGTCTTCGATGGTAATGATCTTATCTTCTATACGCAGGACTTCATTGATGGCTGCATATAACGTTGTTGTTTTCCCACTTCCAGTAGGCCCTG
Source organism: uncultured Nitrospiraceae bacterium (assembly GCA_964555115.1). Taxonomy (GTDB): domain Bacteria; phylum Nitrospirota; class Nitrospiria; order Nitrospirales; family UBA8639; genus CAZKRH01. The sequence continues at coordinate 6,181 of CAZKRH010000357.1, forward strand.
TGACCAGGACCATTCCATACGGCTTGGTAATGGCTCGCCGAAATCGGCGAAGATCCTCCGGATTATAGCCAAGAACATCTAAACGGAGACCTCCCATGTCGGTGGCGACGGACCGTTTGTCTAAAATTCTGATGACGACAGATTCGCCATAGACACTGGGGAGAATCGAAACACGAAAATCTACCGTTCGTTTTTCAACGTGTAACTTAAACCGACCGTCTTGAGGAATGCGACGTTCGGCAATATCTAATTCGGACATCACCTTGATTCGCGAGATGAGTGATGAATGGACGGAGTCGCTTAGTGGCTCCATAGCCGGGTAAAGCACGCCGTCAATACGAAACTTCACTTCGACGGCCCCATCCGTTGGTTCAATATGAATATCACTGGCTTGTTTCTGTAGAGCACTGAGAATAATCGTATCGACCAATTTCACGACCGGGCTTTGATCTTTGGTGATCCGTTCGACGGAAAGTACTTCATCTCCTTTTTCGTCTTCTCTGACGAGGACAGGATGCAGTTCAGCCTGAATTCGGGTCAGGACTTGTTTATTGCCTTCACTGGCGGCCAAGCCTTCTTCAATAGCCGTTCGAGGTGCAATCACGATTTGTACCTCACAGCCCAGAAGTATTTCTAACTCATCAATGGCTCGTAAATCTTGAGGATTGGCTATCGCAATGGTGAGAATTCCGTGTTGTTCGACAAGTGGTGCGAAAGGATGCCGATGCATCCATTCCATTGGAATTGTCGAAAAAAAGTCAGGGTTGACATGAAATTCGTTGAGGGGATCAAAACTCAAACCATATTGCTCGGCGATCATTTCGGCCATCCCTTCCTCTGTCATGTGATTCTGTTCTATTAAATACGACCGAAGTCCTTGAGAGTGAGAGGCTGCATTTCGGAGGTGCTCCCGTAATTGGTCAGGGGTCAGTACGCCCCTTTTAAGCAGTACCTCTTCTAGCGATGCCTGTCGAACTGGAGTAGCCATATTCTAAACAATGTGCCTTTTTACACCGTGCCTGCAAGTTCAAAGATTGGAAGGTACATGATGATGACAATTCCTCCGACCATGACCCCCATGACTAAGAGGAGAACAGGTTCAATCCAGGTGGTAATCTGACTAATTTGCAAATCGAGTTCCCCTTCATGAAATTCAGCAATTTCTTGCAGCATGGTTTCCAATGAGCCAGTGGTTTCACCAACTTCAATCATTTCCAAACTCATTCGTGGAAGAAAATGTTCTTGTCTGAGGGACTCAGCTAATCCGACTCCATCACGAACATGATCGGTCGCCGCGGCGATTCCGCTGGAGATGACTTTATTGGTTGTGGCCTTGGCCGTAATGGTTAAGGCTGTCAGGAGAGGAATGCCTCCAGCTAAAATAGTCGCCAACGTTCTGGTAATTCTAATGATTTGGTTGTTCAAAATGATTCGACCAATAAAGGGAATATGCAATAGAAAATAATCAAATTGTTCTTTTCCTCGTGGTTTCTGGATCCACATATAGGTCAACAACCCTGTGGCCAACATGCCTAATAAGAACCAAGGCCCCCACACCCAGACCTGATCTATGAGATCGAGTAAAATTTGCGTGGGAAGAGGAAGTTCGGAATCACTTTGTTCATAGACTTCTGCAAAAATGGGTATCACGAAAGCCACCAGAAAGGCCACAACACCTCCACCAATAAAGATGAGGAATCCTGGATACCATACGGCTTTCAGAACCTTTTCCCGCACACTGATGACGAGTTTGAGATACGACACGTATCGTTTCAGCACTTCCGCCAGATTTCCCGTATGTTCCCCCGATTGAATGGTGGCGCGATAGAGATCTGGAAAGTGGGAGGATTGATGGGCCATAGCCTCGGATATTGCGGCACCGCCACGAATCTGTTCACGAACTTGCTGTAACGCTCCCTGGAAGTTTCCATGTGTCGTTCGTTCGGTCAGGATATCAAATGTTTTGAGAATGGGCAGACCGGCTTTCACAAGGGCAAGAAACTGTTGGTTGAAGACTAAAAAATCACGAAGTGAAAGGTGCCCTCGTTGTTTTAAGGAGGGCGCACCTTTGAACCAAGACCCTTCCCCTTCCACATTGAGGATAAATAACCCTTGAGATTCTAATTGGCTCCGTACCATGATTTCATTATCGGCTTCAATATTTCCTTCGATAATGGTTCCATCTGGTTGAGCCACGCGGTATTGAAAGGGGGGCACTAGGGCATCTCTTTGAGAGGGGTGAATGGTTGAGTGGCAACGGTTTCAGTCGATGGGGATGCCATTTGGTTATCTGGAATCATGCGTACAATCAGTTGTTGTCCAGGATAAATGAGATGTCCCCGAATATTATTAAGTTTTCGTAAGGATTTGATGGTCGTGCCATGGTGTCTGGAAATCGCCCACAATGTATCACCACGTTCCACTGTGATAATCTCTTCATTGGTGAGAGGAGTCCGGTTGGCCAAGGTTGAGGAAGTAGCCGGGGCTTTGGGTGCTGATTTCGTCCTGTTGACCTTGGCTTGGTAGATTTTGAAATCCTGTTTAAGCGTGGCGACTTCCCTTGATAAGGCTTTGATGGTTGAGGCGACGCCTGTAATGGAACTCTGTATAGTTCTCATTTCTTGAATGAGTTCTAAGAGGTTCGGTAATCCAGCAGTCTTACCTTGTAACTCAGCATTTTGTCGACGAAGTTGGTCACGTTCTTTTTGTAAGGTGGTGACTTCTGAATTGGTATCGGCAATCTTTTTCGTCCAATCTGCTTCTCGATCCCGCAGGCTCGAATTTTCTTTTTTGGCCCGTTGAACATCCGCACGTTGTTTGGCCAGCATGATACGTTCATTGGCGAGTTGAGCGCGAAGTTGATCCGATTCAGCTTGGGCTTCGGTGATGAGTCCATGCATATACGAGGGGTCTTGCTCAAGGTCTAACATTGGTGTGGGTCTTTCCTTGTGCGCACAAGCTGAAAGGAGCAGTAGGCTCACTAACAACAATCCAAGGAAAGAAGAGAATGGAACAGATTTAGACTTCATAAAGATTACCATTCATTGTAGAGAGTGCCATCAAGAGCAGATAATTCGCTTCCGCTGTGGATATCAAAGACTCCTGCTTCTTGATCGTCGTCTCCTGTTTGGTCCTGAAAAATTTCTTGCCACGTGTCTGCTGATTTGGTGAAAGGATCAACAGGAACGGATCGAAGGTATCCCGCTTCCACCAGGTCAGATAGGGTGGGGGGATACATGCCTCGGTCTGCATAAAATTGGTCAATGACATTTCGTATCGTAAACAGGTTTTGTTTGAGCGCAGCTTCCCGCGCCTTGACAGCCGATTTTTGATAAGAGGGCACTGCTAAGGCCAAGAGGATGCCCGCAATAGCCACCACAATCATCAATTCGAGAATGGTAAAGCCTTTTCCAATACGCACAAAATTTGGTTGCATTACCAGTCTCGATATTTCGTTTTGTCAATAGCCACTCCAGACCCAGTGGTATGGATGTCAAAGACATCTTCTCCGCACCAGTTATCCACATCGGCTTCATCTTGGTAACATCTCAGACCCCATTCTTGAGAATTGGTCATAGGGTCAAATGGGATGCGCCGTAAATACCGCCGAACTGCTGATTTTTCTTCAATCACGGATTCTTCTCCACTCAATTCTACGAGAAGAAGCGTTTCTAAAGATTTAGGGTATCCTGTCAGTCCCGTATTTTCTTTGCAGGATAGTCGATTCTTTACACAAAGAGGCCCCAACAGGGTATTGCCATCTCGAGCCCAATCTTGACGGAATTCATCAATGGATGTCCTGACGATTCGTAAGGCCTGACGAAGTTCTAGTTCCTTTGAGCGTTTACCGCCAATTTTTGTCAATGGTAAGACTACCGAAGCGAGAATCATGATAATCGCCAGGGTGATGAGTAATTCTAAGAAAGTGACGCCGCGATTATTTCCCTTCATCAATGATTACATAACTCGGATAAGGCCATGTTGGGCGGTGACAGGCAATGGGCTCCCAGAACCGGAAAAGAGATTGGGTCTTCGGATCACTAAGGGAGATTTTCCCGTGGCTTTGGCTGTAAAGATCAGTGTGACCAATTGACCGTTCCCTTCAATAGTGGCCTGAGGGTTTCCCAGTTGCAGGGTCAATTGTCCAGTTTTCGGTGAGGCGGAGATATTGAGATTGGAAGTCTCCTCTGTCTTACCCAATAAATCTCCAGGAATAGCTTCCTTAAAGTCCAAAATTTTGGAATCATAGGTAAGCGTAAACCCCACTGTATGTATTTTAGGTAAATCTTCTGCCATGAGGGTGACTCGAATGGTTTGCCCTACTCGTGTCGTAAGTTGAGAAGGGGTTATGAGTATTTTACCCGGTTTGGTTGAAGAAGGTGAAGGGGAAGTTTTGGAAGCTTGTAATGATTCTGGCTGAGTCGTGGTGGAGGAAGAAGAATGTGGAGATGGTATACCTTCAGGGAAATCTTTCTCTGGTTTTTCGATGGAGGTTTCAAATTGATCTTCAAATAAAGAAAGAGGGGAAGCATCAGCAGGGGAAAACAACGGGGTCGTGGCATACTGCGCCGCGGTACCCGACCACATGGTTTGTTTGGCGACCGAAGGAGGAATAACCCTTCTCACAAGCCGGGGGGTAATGGCTATAATCACTTCCGTGGTGACTTTGTCGGTTTGTTTGAAGAATAAGTCTTTCAGGATTGGGATATCATCGAGTCCCGGAACCGATTCACGAGATTTCCGGTCGTCCTCAGCAATCAACCCGGCGATAATAACTGTCTCTCCATCTCTTATATTAAGGGTGGTGTCAGCAATTCGGGTGCCAAATCGAAATTGTTCAATGACCGGGTCTGATTGCAAGCGGACCAGGTCGCCCAGTCGGGTCACTTCAATTCTCAGCTTTATCGTAATGTCGCCCGTGAGGTGAATCGTGGGTTCAATATCCAGTTTGATCCCGGTGTCTTTAAATTCAATTGACGTCACCGTTGATGTTGTGGGTACAGCCCCTGTTGCGGCCTGCCCTGGTTGAACATTGGTTGTTGAAAGGAGGATGGGTTGTTTGTCTCCAATGTTGATGGAGGCTTTTTGGTTATTCATCACGCGGAGTTGTGGATTCGCTAGTGTTTTGGCATCGGATTCAGATTTAAAGAAATCCAACAGTATACTTGATGGGAAGGCCAGTAGATACGAATCCTTCCCGAGACTGGTCAACTCCCTATAGGTAAAGACACTGCCGGATCCGATGATGCCTCCCGCTGGGGGAAAGACGCCGACGCCAGCTTGCTTGGCAAATGACGCCCCCAACTTCCTGGATTTGGTCCGATTAACCTCCAGAATCTCCACATCAAAGACGACTTCCGAATCCCGCCGGTCATTGGCCAAAATAATTTGTTCAGCCAATTGGAGTTTTGCTGGCTGATCGCGAATGACCACTGTATTCAACGGTTCATTGACATAAACTCGTTTGGTCTCGAGGATGGTTCTCAATAAATTGGCGGTGTCTTTGGCTTTGGAATTCGACAGATAAAAGGTACGAATTTGAAGATCTTGGAATTGCTGACGTTTTTGTTTCGTATCGGGAATAATCAGCAAGGTATCTGGAGACACACGTCGTGCAAATAGTTGATTGGTGGTCAGAATAAGCCTCAAGGCTTCATCAAAAGGAAGGTCCTTGGTGAAAATGGTCACTAAGTCGTCACGGACATCTTTTTCAAACAGAATATTGATATTCGCGGTTCTCGCGAGAATTTCGAAGACTTGTTTCAATCGCGTATTTTGGAAACGAAGGGTGACAGCCTCTGTGTGACCTCCAATACTTTTCTTGATCTGTTGCGCTTCAGATATGGCGGTAATGCCGTCTAGAGCCTTGGTTAAACTGGGGTCGAGTTCAATCGCTCGTTCGTACGTGCTCATGGCTTCATCGAGTCGGCCTAAGCGGTGGAGTGTCTGGGCATCTTGAAGTGCCCTACGAGCATCTTTTAGACGCACGGCGTCGGTTAAGGCAGCATGATGTTCAGATTTAGTAGGGTTTAACCCGAGGGCAATTTGAAATTCATGTAACGCTTGCGGGAGGTGGTTATTTTTGAGGAGTCGTTTGCCATAGAGGAAGTGTTCCTCTGCCGCTCGAGCCTTCACCTTTTTGTAGGTGGCGAGAAGTTCATCATTAAACGGGTCTTTTCGAAGGGCTTCCCGATAGGCTCCAACCGCTTGGTCCCATTCTTCATCTTGGACCAATTCTTCGGCGAGTTGTATCTCTGGTGAGATACCAGAACAGCCTAAGGAGAGGACTAGACCCAAAACCGAAAACCACCGGAGCACGTAGGTAAAATTTTTGAAAAACGGCATGATACTACTGTCGGAATCCTGAAATGGTGATGTGCTAACTGGACTGTAGGAATGCAAAGACTGTTCCATTGAATGAGTAGTTTAGATTACCACAACTTTTAATAACTGAATAGATTGCTTATCCAAATTAGCCAAAGTGCTACGTTCTTATCGGTTAGTTTCAGCCATCTTTTAAGTGGATGCACCTTGATTCAGTGTAAATACTTAAGGGAGGGCTGTGATCTTAAAAAAAAATTTAGGGGTTATTGGGAAAGGGGGGACGGTCAGTTTACTCCTGGAGGAATTTCCTCAGGCTGCTCTTCTGTTGGACTTGTAGATTTCTGACAATTTGTCGGCAAGGTCGGATTTTGAGGGGTGGGCCCACAATTCGTGGCGCCGGAGGCTTGAAATTTAATGGCGTAGTAGGACTCAGCTCCCTTAAAGTTCACTTGATCAAGCGGAACATCTTTACTCACACTTCGTACTCCTCGAATTTCATTGCCAATTTTTATTAATTCAAATTTTTCCCGTGTGATAGGGTCTAAATACACCACAGGCAGGTATCGTCGAGGTTTTTTGGTCAGATCTTCTAGTTTGAGAGGATAGCGCTGTGAACGAGTGGCTTTTTGAACCTCATAATCTGCGGCATAACGTTCGATGGCTACCTTGATCCGTGTTCCTCGAAAGAGAAGTTCTGCTTCTCGGTCGCGTTTCATAATAATGGACCAATGTTGTCCGGTGACCATTAAGGAAATTCCAATCAGCACAATGGCAAATAATGCGAAAAGATAGATGATCCCTGCCTGGTTGTGGCCAGGCCTGAAGAGATGTGGTGCAACTTTTTTGGAGGGGGGCATGGTTAGGAGAAGAGCCATCTTCTTGGTTAAGAAAAGACCAAAACCATAGCTGAAAAAGAGGGCGGAATGACTAGGTAAATTCTGCCTATTTTTAAATCGGCCATTGTTCTTCTTTCCAGGCCATTTCCCAAAACATCCATTCATACCGGGAACTGGTGACAAAGGCTTCAATCATACGTTCCTGTTCTCGTTTTCCTGCGTGTTTCGCTTCCTGATCAATCAAGGCTCGCATCCATTTGGTGACTGCAGCAAATTCTGGAGATCCGTACATTAAGAGCCAGTCTCTATACGGGTGTTTCGGAGAGGGTGGGCCGTTCCTCAAGAGATGTTGCCCGATGACACAATAAATCCAGGCACAGGGAAGAGCGACCACAGTAATCTCCGCCAATGTCCCTTGAAGAGCTACGCTACGCATGTGGCGCGTGTAGGCATAATTTGTTGGAGACAACGGAGTGCTTCTCATGCGTTGTGGTGAGAGCTTCCATTGTTTTCCATACGTTTCATGCAAGCCACGCTCGACGGTGATCGTTTCTTCGGTGAGTTGAGCAAAACGTAATGCTGTCTGAGAATCGTTGGCTCGTTGGGCACCTAGAGAAAATACCCTCGCTAATTCTTCAAGATAGCGGGCATCTTGCAAAATATAATATTGAAATTTTTTCTGAGGCAATGTGCCTTTCCCTAACGC
>CAZKRH010000358.1:0-8588 GCA_964555115.1 uncultured Nitrospiraceae bacterium
CCAGGGAGAGTTCGTAATCGAGGAGGGAGCGGTCGTGGTCTCGGATTGGGCGATGATCCCCGTTAATTCCTCAAAACGGTCGAGTACGGTGAGCAATCGGCGCTCGTCAGTGGCTTTCAATCGTTGATAATCCTCAGGCTCCAATCGTGCTTGAGCCAGCTCGACCTCGAGTTCTTGTAACGATTGTGAGAGGACCTCCCGTTCTACAGTGAGGTCGGCGAGTTCCTGATCTTCTTCGGCCTTATGATCCATGACCAAAGCATCATGAGGATCTCTTCGCCAGAAGGGCGACGCGATGCTAGCCATGACGAAAAGTAAAATGAGGCCGCAAGCAACAAAGATTCCATTGGGCATGGGGTAAAGGTCCTAATTCCGGCTTACGATTGAAGTTCTCGTTCTATACGCCGGCGGGACTCCTCATCCAGTGGAGCAGGAGGTTCGGCGGGGGGTGTGGGTTTGTGGGAAGACCAGCCGCGAATAATGCCAATCAGAAGGAAGCCTCCTCCGAATAACAAGAGAAAGGGGGCCAACCAAATGATCCAATTGATGCCTTCTTTGGGAGGTTCCATTAAAATATAATCGCCGTATCGGCTCAGAAAATAAAAGCGAATTTCCTCAGCGGATTGTCCCTGTTCCACCCGTTCGCGGACGATGGCTTGCATTTGTTTCGCCAACGGTGCGCCAGAGACCCAAATGTTTTCGGTTTGGCACACGGTACATCGCAAAGTTTTGGATATCTCACGAGTTTTGATATCGATGTCCGTTTCATCGATGGTGTCGGAATACGCAGGGGATAGGAATCCCAACAGGCTGATGAGTATGAAAAAGAAAAATGTGGGCATTAGGTTTTGGTGGCAGGGGAATGAGTGAGCAAAGGAGTGAGCACCTTGTTTGTGAGGTTGGTGTAGGTGGCTCCGATAATGGGCCCCACGTATTTATAACGAATGACCCCGCTTTGGTCGATCACAAACGTTTCGGGAACACCGTAGACTCCATAATCAATGGCGAGTGCCCCTTTGACATCTCGGACATGACGAAAGGTACTGCCGTATTGCTTGAGGTAGTCTAAGGCATCAGGCACCTCATCTTGGTAGTTGACCCCCAACATGACAAAGTTGGGATCATCTTTAAACTCTTGATGCAGTCGTAGAATATGTTCGTGCTCGACCTTGCATTCATAACACCAGGAGGCCCAAAAATTTAACACGATAACTTTTCCTTTGAATTGATCATAGGAAATAAGTTCACCGGATTCGACATCGGGGCCAGAAAATCCTGGGGATTGGGTGCCTACGAGAACAGACGGAATGTGTCGAGGATCTCCATATAGGCCCTGATAAAATAGGACGAGGAGAGCAAGTAACACTCCGATGAGTGTGAATTGAGTGGTCCGATTCATAATGTTGGTCTATTCGTTGTGCCTTCGGGGTCGGAAAATATTAAGGAGGACGCCCAGTCCCATAATGGCACCGCCACCCCAGACCCACAAAATAAGCGGATTTAAGACGCCCCGGGCCACTGCCACCCCATCAGCGGAGACATCAGGCATGGTGAGAAAAATATGTCCCATGTTGATGGCAAAAATGGCAGATTCGGTCGTGGGTGTTTGTGATTCCGGATAGACACGTTTCTGTGGTCGAAGTTCGGTGATAGGTTGGCCTTGGCGAGTGACCAGAAAGACGCCTTCTTGCGCCACCCAATTGGAGCCTTCGACTTCGTGAATTTTATTGAGCTTAACCTGATAATCCCCAAGTGTGAATTCATCACCCACTCGTAGGTTCACCACTTTTTCTGTTTGGTAAATGGTGGAAGCAATAATCCCAATGACCAGGACGAGTACCCCGAGATGAGTGATGAGTCCGGCGTACCGACGCTGATTGCTGGTGAACGCGCTGACAAATCCTTTGAAGATATTGACCCCTTCCCGCTTAGAATAAATAGAAGAGATTTTGCCAACATCCATGAAATGCGTGGATCCAGCAAATCCCACCACAAAGGTGCCAGCCAAGGCATAGGCACTGCGAATCCCCAGAAGGAATAGAACAATCGTGGCGATGATTCCCACAACAACGGGAGCCAAAAAGCTTTTCTTCAGACTGGCCAGAGAGGCTTTGCGCCAGGGAATATAGGGGCCGATGCCCATCAGCAGGAGAAGTCCCAACGCGACAGGCATAAAGACCGTATTGTAGTAAGGAGGTCCGACCGTCACCTTCGCGCCCTGCCATGTTTCAATCATCAGAGGATACAGGGTTCCCAGAAAGACGGTGGCGGCGGCCACCAGAAAAAAGAGATTGTTAAACAAAAACACGGATTCGCGCGACACCATGGAATCCAGTTCGACCGAACTTCTCAGCTTGTTGGCGCGCACAATAAGGGTGCCAAAGGAAAGCACCATCATGACGGTAAGAAAGAGCAGAATGTATAAGCCTCGTTCCGGATCAGTCGCAAAGGTATGAACGGAGGTGAGCACACCGCTTCGTACGAGGAACGTACCAATTAACGAGAGCGAAAAGGTTACGATAATCAAAAACAAATTCCAGACCTTAAACATTTTGCGTTTTTCTTGAACCATCACGGAGTGAAGGAACGCGGTCCCCACCAGCCATGGCATAAAGGAGGCATTCTCAACCGGATCCCATCCCCAATAGCCACCCCATCCCAATTCATAATAGGCCCAATACCCACCCATCAAAATGCCGGTGGTGAGACAGAGCCAGGCGAAGATCGTCCAGCGTTGCGTGACCTTAATCCATTCCTCGCCTAAGCGACCGGAAAACAACGCGGCCATGGCGAATGAAAAGGGAATGGAAAAGCCCACGTATCCCATGTAGAGCATGGGCGGATGCATAACCATCGCGGGATCTTGAAGCAGAGGATTTAGGTCTTTGCCATCGAGTGGTGCGGGAATGAGTCGTTCAAAGGGACTGGACAAAAACACGATAAGCGCGAGGAATCCAAAAATGACCAAACACTCCATGCCAATGAGGTAGGGGATGATGGCGGGTTGGGTTCGCCAATGGAGCCACACGGCAACGGTGCTGAACGTGGCTAAAATAAAGACCCAGAGGAGCAGGGAACCTTCATGGCCACCCCATACGGCTGCAATGGTGTAAAACAAGGGGAGTTTGGAATTTGAGGTGTTCGCCACATACGCGACGGAAAAGTCTCGTATGAGAAAGGAATAAATGAGCGTGGCCATGCCTACTGCCAACAGGACAAAAATAAGCGTGAGCGCCACGCGCCCCACTCGCACCCAATCCCAGTTTTTGGTCCACAGGCCTAAAAGCGCACAGGCCATGCCCAATATGGACAGCACAAAAGCAACGACGACACTAAAATGTCCAATTTCAATAATCATGGGAACGAACCTTAGGATCCTTCCACGTGAAGGGTCTTCATAAAATCTCTCTTGGGAAGTTTAACGCCCGCTCGTTTCAGTTCTATCGGCATGTAGTCTTCGGAATGTTTAGCCATAATCATGTGTGATTGAAATTGATGTTGTTTGGACCAGAACCCTTCGACCACCGCCCCTTGGCCTTCTTTAAAGAGATCAGGGGGGATGCCTTCAAACGTGATGGGAATGGTGGCTTGCCCATCGGTGAGTTGAAACGAAAGGCCTACCCTATCTGAATAGGTTTCGAGGCTACCCTTCACCACCATGCCACCGACACGCACTTTTTTCTCGTAATACTCAGGGGTGAAGGCTTTGACTTCGGAGGGGGTGAAGAAATACACCAAATTTTCTCCAAAGTTTCCCAGCGCTAAATAGCCTAGGGCGCCTCCAACAATCAGCAGGCTCACAATGATACCAATTTTTCGACCTTTGTTGTGCATACACAGTCCTATTCGGCTTCGTACAATTTCGATTGTTTAATTTCGTCAAACAGCATGGTCACTTTTCGGCCCATCATAAAAAGAAACATGGCCAACGGCAGGAGCCCAATGACATAGGCACCAAGGACAAACCCATAGTTGGTGACCAATCCAAATTCCCTCGCAAAAAAGCGTTGGGCTTGTGAATTCCAAGTCCCAATCACGATGAGGTGTTTGAGTTCCCGAAGATTTTCAGGGGGCGGTCCCTTATAGGTGACACTCATGTCTTGTTCCAAACCTGCTAGATCAAACTCTGCCTCACCCGCTTCAATATTTCCCGTTGAGGATCCACTCTTCACTAAGCCCAACACGCGCAGTTCACCAGAAAGATTGGAAGCCAAGACCTCTTGTGGAGAAAGACTGGCGAGGTTCAGCTCATAATTTTGTTGCGTGAGAAAAACCAGAACCCACGAAATGAGTAACACCACACTCCATCGAACATAAAATGCCGTCATGATTCAGCTTTGGATAAATGAAATTGACTGAGCAGACGCCCTTTTTTGGCGTGGAGCAGATTGGTCAAATAGAGCAGTTCTGTCCGAACCATCAGCATATAGGAAAACAGCAAGGACATCCCGATACTCATGAACAATAAAGGAGTCAACAGCCCAGTGGAAATACTCACGCCCTGCATCGAGATGGATTGTGGCTGATGGAGCGTTCTCCACCATTCCACCGAGAAGTGAATGATGGGCAAATCCACAAAGCCAATAATAGCCAAGACCGCCGCATACCGGGCTTCTTTTTCTGAATCATCAATGAAGGTTCTCAGCATGAGATAGCCGACAAGAATGAGAAGCAGCACCATAAAGGAGGTGAGCCGTGCATCCCAGGTCCACCAGGTATTCCACGTGGGTTTCCCCCAAATCATGCCGGTAAACAAGGCCAGAGTCGTAAACAGGGCCGCAATGCCTGCTGCGGCGTGACACATGTTGTCGACGATGGGGTCAGGCTTCCAGAGGTACCACACACTTCCGCCAAAGACGACCGTGTAGGCAAAGAGAGCGGTATGGGCTAAGGGCACATGGACGTACATGATCCGGACCACTTCTCCTTGATAGTAATCAGGAGGGGAATCCAGGAGACCCATATACAGGCCGGTGGTCAGGCACAGAGCTGCTGCGCCACCAAACCACCCTTTGTATCGTTGAATTCGCCGAATCGCTTTACTAATCATACATGACACAAATTATACCAGTTTAGGGCACCTCAAAAAACCAGGCATTTTTTGTGAGGGCTGACGCCGCCGTGACGGAAAAGGACGGTTTTTAGAGGTGCCCTTAACATAAAGGTATTATCGGCCTTACACAAAGAAAACCTGGTACGCGTGAATGTGATCCCCGCCACTAAGGCTCCATAATAAATTCAAACATCCAAAACGACACCACCGTAAAAATCAGGTCAAAAATAACTAAGAGCTCCAACCATTGGCGATACAGACTGAGGGGATCTCCGCCTAAAGCCCCCTTCGTGGCTTCCACGGCAGCAATCATCACAGGCACCACGAGGGGAAGGAGAAGAATGGGGAGCATGACTTCTCGCGCTCGAATCTGAACCGTGAGAGCAGAAAACAAAGTGCCCACGGCGGCAAGCCCGAGGGTTGCTAAGAAAAATATTAACAGAAGAATAGGAATTTCTTCAATGATATCAAGGTTAAAGAGAATGATAAACATGGGAAATAAAATGACTTCCACCGTAAAGATAAAAGCCAAATTCGCCAAAACTTTACCTAAGTAGATGGCACCCTTGGGCACGGGACTGATTTGTAAATATTCCAGGCTGTCATTTTGAAGTTCGGCAGAAAAAGATTTCCCCAGTCCAATAATTCCCGTGAAGGCAAAGGCCACCCACATGATGCCAGCAATGAGTTCCCGGGCGGCCTGTTGGTCCATCGAAAAACTAAAGCTGAAGACCAAAATGACAATGAGGGCAAAAAAGAACATCGACGAGATGGTTTCGCGACTCCGAATCTCGATAATGAGGTCTTTCCAGACCATCCATCGAATGGTATTGAGAAAGGGCATGGTTAGGCAGAGACCGAAGTGGGTTGGAGTATCCCGTGATTCAAGACACCAGCACGGTGTGCGAGAGTGGTCACCTTCGCCCGGTCGTGGGTACAAAGGAGCACAGCACCTCCCCGCTCAACCGTATTGTGAATAAAGGTTTGCATCAGCGTGACACCCGCGTCGTCGAGTGCGGAAAAGGGTTCATCCAGCAACAAAACTTTGGGCTGAGCCAAGATGGCCTTCGCCAGTCCTAATCGCTTTTTCATCCCCGCCGAATAGTTTCGTGTTTTCATGTCGGCAAATGCCCCAATGGCCACTTGATCAAGCGCCGATTTGATTTCACGATCGGTGGGGGCAAGGTTGCGGAGGGCCAAGGCAAACCGAAGATTTTCAGTGGCATTGAGGTCATCATACAAATGGGAGCCATGCGCAAAGAGCATAAGATCAGATCGAACCGCTTCTTTTTCCTTCATCCCGTCACGACCCAGAATTTCAAATCGACCTTCTGTGGGACGGTAGAGAGTTGCCAAAATACGGAGCAGGGTGGTTTTCCCAGATCCATTAGGGCCAAACAACGCAAAACATTCACCCGGAGCAATGCCTAAATTAACTTCTTGGAGGACCTGGTAGTGGCCGTAGTTCTTTTTGAGTTGGATTCCGTGGATGGCGAGCATAGAAAATGGGGATGAGTTAGCGACCGAATCTAAGGAGGTAATTATCTGTTTGATTCTTTGTTAACAGTTTTTTCTTCTTCCGATATTACCATAAATAAAAAATGAAGCGGATCTTACTAGCGTTACCCTCCTTTGTAAGGAGGGGCGTAGGGGAGGTAGCCTCTTGTTGACTAGGATGTGCCTGAAATTTTCAATGTTTCTCGATGCGTCCTGGACTCTACCCCACCTAACCTCCCCTTACAAAGGGGAGGGATAGAGACGGATTCTACACCACACACCTTCTCTCTTTGGAAATGGACTAATGGCAAAGAGGAGGCGAAGGCGGTTCCTCTTTAGAAATAAACTCAGTGGTACAGGGTTTACCCACGAAAAACTCAGAAGAACCCATTTTTTGAGCGTACGTAGGATACTTGATGGCCAGAAACCTTGTCCAGAGAGAATCGCGGAACGGGCAAGTTCAGAGTTTTCCAGTATTATTCAAGAGTTATGTCGCAAGTTGATTGACGGTACCGTGAAACACCGAATATCATGAAACAAGATGAGGGGCCAGATAGACAAATGAGAAAATGGGTCTCGAAGAATCTATCAAAGGTATTGGGAGCTCTCATCATGGTAGGGGGGTTGCTTGGGGTGGGAACCGGCTGTGATTCGGGATATACCCAAACCGCGGAACCCGAAGTGTCAGGCCAGAAGGTCATCCAGCGCTGGGGGCGACCCAAGATTGGGGATTCGGCCCCTTCCTTTGCCTTAACAGACATGCAAGGGAAAGTGGTGTCTCTGGCGGATTTTAAAGGCCACGTGGTGTTACTGAATTTTTGGGCGACTTGGTGCGGCCCCTGTCGAGTAGAAATGCCCAACATGGAAGCGATGTACAAAGACATGAAGGCTCAGGGATTCGAGATTTTGGCCATTTCAACCGACGAAGAAGGAAGTGCGGTGACGAAACCTTTTGTCGAGGCCAATCAACTGACCTTTCCCATTCTCCATGATACCAGGTATGAAGTGGGGGCAACCTATGGCGTGCGAACTCTTCCGATGAGCTATGTGGTCGATCGAAAGGGCATCATTCAACATCGCATCTTTGGAGCCCGAGATTGGCACAGTCCAGAAGCCAAAGATTTACTCAACAAATTGCTTCAACAATCGGGGATGCGTCCGAAGAGCCCTGAACCGGGTGGATCGATATGATTGAATCGATCAGCCAAATTTCACGCTTTGCTGCCTTTACCGCCGGGCTCCTGTCCTTTGTCTCCCCCTGTGTCTTGCCGTTAGTGCCGTCCTATGTGTCCTACATCACCGGACTCTCAGTGGATCAACTGACGGATGTCGCCGAGCGCCAACGATTTCGAAAAACGATCGTGGTCAATTCCTTGCTCTTTATCGCCGGCTTCTCCAGTGTCTTTATCGCCTTTGGAGCGTCCGCGAGTTTTATGGGGCAGGTGTTGTGGGAGTATCAAGATCTGATTCGTAAAGTGGGTGGCGTCCTCGTCATAGTCTTCGGGTTGTATTTACTCGGCATCTTAAAAATGAAGTTTTTGATGATGGAACATCATTTGATCAAATTTGGCAGTCGCCCTGTCGGCTATGTGGGATCGTTTTTGATCGGAACCGCATTTGCAGCCGGATGGACGCCTTGCGTGGGGCCGATCTTGGGGTCAATTTTGATGTATGCTAGTACCACCGAATCGATGCAATCGGGAATCGTGCTGCTGTCTTCGTATTCCCTGGGTTTAGGTCTTCCCCTGTTTTTAACCGCTCTGAGTGTCGATCGATTTCTGACCTACTTCAAAAAAGCCAAGGTGTACATGCAGGGCGTCACATTGGCCAGCGGGGCTTGCTTAGTGGTGGTGGGTGGTATGATCTATGCCGACACCCTCACCAGGCTCACCAGCTTCCTCGAACGAAACGGCATTGGTTGGTATCTGGGACAGTAATCCTTCCTCTTCAATCTTTTTCATTTCAATTCTAAATAACGTTTGTTGGTTCAGAGGTAATTTTTCTTTTCCGGGTTTCGCCCCGGCAGGCGTGGTCCTTC
>CAZKRH010000359.1:0-4018 GCA_964555115.1 uncultured Nitrospiraceae bacterium
GAAGAAGATAAACCCATCCTCCTGGATATTGGTGCTGTTTGGTGTCATTGGTGTCACGTGATGGACATGGAGTCGTATGAAAATCAGGAGATTGCCAATCTCATCAACCAGAATTTTGTCGCGATCAAAGTGGATATGGATGAACGACCGGATATTGACCGTAGATACCAGGAAGCTGTCCAGGCCTTGACAGGCAGTGGTGGCTGGGCCCTGACCGCGTTTCTGACATCGGAAGGCCAGGTCTTTTTTGGTGGCACCTATTTCCCGCCGACCACGCGTGGGAGACGAACAGGCCTGAAACAGCTCTTGCCTGAATTGGTGAGGGTGTACACGGTGGGCAAAGCTCAAGTGAAGGTCAGTGCGGCGCAATTGGCCAGGACCTTAGCCAGCTATGGCGCACTCGCCATTCAGAAGGGTCCTGTCTCCGAGAACCTCGTGCAGTCCGTGACCACGAGTATGGCCAGGGAGTTTGATCCCGTGAACGGTGGCTTTGGCACCGGCACGAAATTTCCTGCGGGGAGTGCGATTGAGCTGGCGTTGGCTACGTACTTTGTCAATCGGGATCCGAAGATGCTGGAAATTGCCACCAAGACGTTGGATGCGATGGCGCATGGCGGGGTATACGATCACATCGGTGACGGGTTTTTCCGGTATGCCACTGACCCGCAATGGACCGTTCCCCATTTTGAAAAAATGAACTACGACAATGCAGAACTCTTAATGAATTATCTTCACGCCTACCAGGCCACAGGGAATGTGTTGTATCGGAAGATCGCGGAGGGAATCAGGATGTATGTCAATGGCGTGTTGTCGAATCAAGACACCGGTGGGTTTTATGCTCATCAGGATGCCGACATGACGCGGGAAGACGATGGAGACTATTACACTTGGACGGTTCAGGAAGTGCGCCAAGCCCTCCCTCAAGATGAAGCAGAAGTCATGCTCCGCTATTACGATATTCAAGCACTGGGGGAGATGCGGGAGAACCCTGCCAAGAATGTCCCGTTGATTGCCACCACGCCAGAGGCCATTGCCCAAGCGCTAAAGGTCCCCGTAGACAAAGTCAGGGAGCTCATTCGCAAAGGCACACAGCATTTATATCAGGTCCGTCTGACACGCAAGGCCCCGCTGGTCGATCAGACCATGTACGCTGACCGTAATGGGATGTTGATCTCGGCGTACCTAGAAGCCTTTCAGGTTCTAGGAGATGAACATTCGAAGGCCTTTGCGCTTAAGACGCTTGATCTCTTGCTTCGAGCAGCCTATCGGGAAGGGCAAGGAATGTACCACGCGTATTTTGAAGGGCAGGCATGTGTCCCGGGATTGCTCAATGATCAGGTGCAGATGGCCAACGCGTCACTGGAGGCGTTTGAAGTCACCGGGGAACCGCGGTATCTGGCTGTGGCCAAAGATCTCATGGATTATGCCATCGTCACCTTGTGGGATTCACAGGCCGGCGGGTTTTTCGATCGCGCTCCTCAGGCAGATGCCCTTGCGGTGTTAGGGCGACCGGTCAAGGATATCAGTGATAACCCCACGGCTTCCCCCAATGGTGTCGCCGCCGTCGTCCTCGATCGTTTGGCCTCGCTGACTAATCGCCAAGACTATGCACAGAAAGCTCGCGAAACGTTGGAGGCCTTCGCCGGCTCAGCGCAGCGGCGTGGACGATTTATTGCCGCCTACGCTTTGGCCATGCATCATCATCTCAATCGTCCAGCTCAGGCGGTGATCATCGGCAAGAAAAATAATCCCAAAACGCAGGGCCTCTGGACCGCCGCCCTCACCAGCTATCGTCCGGGGAAAATGGTCGCAGTATATGATCCGACGGAAGTGAAACTCGACCATCTTCCGCCGGCTGTCGCAGGAGCGGTCAAAGTATTTGGTATCAAAGGAGAGCCTCGCGCGTATGTCTGTGCCGGCGTTACCTGCGCCCCACCCACCACAGAACCTGACGAAGTGGCCGTGTTGGTACAAACCTACGGCATAGCGAAATCCATCCTGGAATAAATCATGCCTCTATGGATCGAGGAAAGGAAAGTGACAAATCAGGTGTATACCAGACAGGCAAGGGGTCTCGAATGCCAAAGAGGTCCAATCGTTGAAAGAAAGGGGGAATAGAAGATAGAAACGCCCCTCCTTCTGTAAAATTATTTCAAGTCAAGCAACGACCTCGACATCCTTATGTTCATCAACTTTTAATGGCCGGAGTTGGTGAGTCACACGGAGGAGGGTTTTCCCACGCCATGACGAAAATAAGAAACCCAGGGACACATAGATGTGTTGTCCCTGGGCCTGAGGTGAGTTTATCGTATCTTGTTAACAAGGGCTCTGTTATCAGCCTCTTGGCTCCGCTCCAACCACACCGGGGTACAACTGGTGAACGAAGTCGAAGCGAGAAGCAGAGCCGGGCCTAGTGGTTGCCGTGGCCGCCGGGAGCCAGTCGAATATGAAAGATCCAAAGGCCGCCGTCGGGCCGACTTTTGACCCACGTTTCCGCGTGCCGTCCGCGCTTCATCTGAACCGCCCCAGCAGGGACGCCAACGGGTAGATCGAAACCACTGCAACCTGGTTTCCTGGGATTGCATGGCTTGTTGCCTCCACTATCACCACTGGAACCATCACTGGAGCCGTCGACATAGCTGTTGTATGAATCCAGGTGAGCGTACTTCTCTTCAAGCAAATCGTAGTCGTGCTGGTTGGGCGACATGCTCATTGGATCAGAGGAATAGTCCATGCATGTCTGCTGGCTGGAGCCGTCTTCGCTGGTGTGACCGAGGCCGAAGAGATGGCCGATCTCTTGGCACGCAACGTGGCGTTTTTCATCCGGGTTGGTCCAATATGAAGCGTAGCTGTCGTTCATCTTCGCCGTGCCTTGATCGATGTGTCCCTGCGAATCGATACCAATTGTAGCCAGGCCAAGCCAGCCATTGAAGCCGTAAGACGCGTTGCAGACGCGTATTTGACCCGCCCGCATTTTGCACTGTTTGCGAGTACGGGTTTTGTCGTTGGCGGAGTCGGCCGTCATGTTGAGCACACTTGAAATGTTCCACTCAGCAAGCGCCGTGTCGAACTCGAATTGCCAAGACGAATCAACGCTATCCACTACCTTAAGCGGTAGCGGGCTGGCCGTTCTGGCCCACTCATAATTACCCCAAGAATGCTCAGCCCAGCTTGCTGGAACAGCCACCAAAGCCAATGAGACGATCACGAAAGCTATAAGAACACGGGAATAGCCTTTCTTCATAAGTGTATCCTCCTATTATAGTGTGCTGACTTCTTAACAAGACAATTGTAATGACCCCTCTGCACCATGCTCCAAAACTGCATCGATTACGTTTGCTCCTAGATTGTAGAGATGACCGTAGAACCTGAAATCCGGTTAGATTAAAAAAACCCGCTACTTCTTGACGCTCAGCAGGCAAAAACCTTTGCTATCTTTCTGTATCGGCACATCCCGCAATACCTTAACGACCAAGAACGGCAAACAAGAACACGGAATCAAGCGAAATGTTGACGACCGGTATTGTCAACTTCATGAAAATTCCACCCTGAGCCTCCATTTGTCTCAAGATAATCCATTAATTTATTGGGGATTACGCTGTGCCCTGCATACGTTCAATCAGCCAAATCTGGCTTAAATTGATAATACCCAAAAAAGGAAAACAACAAGAGTAACTCAAATACAGTTTCAATGATTTCCTGCCGATCTCTAAAAGAGTTGGTAGATGAAGTTCATCGAATAAGAACTAATATGGCCTTTCGCCCAGCCACAAGGGAAGATTTACGAATTGGCTTGTTTATCAAGTTAGTCGGGAATTGGTTTGCCCATCCCTTTTCTAAGAATAGCTTCAAAATTAAAGATGAGAAGGATCTTGCCACCCTCTAGTTCCCCAATATCATGAAAAAGGGCTCCGATGCCTAACGCCTTGGTAACGTCCGGAGGTAAATCCAAGCCTTGCCCCAGCACCATAGACAACATACACACATTCAGAGAATGGTGGTTAAAATCGTCGCCAGT
>CAZKRH010000360.1:0-5577 GCA_964555115.1 uncultured Nitrospiraceae bacterium
TGTTTACGTAAGTTAATTGTAGGAGAAAAGAAAATTTTGCAGGAATCCCAAGCCCCTTTAACAAAATCTTCCACCGTTGCACACTGATGCCATAGCCAAGACATGGCAATAAGAAGGCAATGGTCAGTAAAACCCCATCAGCAGACTTGACGGTAACCAGAATATCTTCAAAAGTGGTATTCCTAAGGATCCAAGCAATAAGCAGACCAGAAATAATACATTTTGCTCCGATGAAAACCCATTGATTCTTACTTCGTTCCACGGGCTCTTCTTCATGGAGGATCCTGCCAGTACTCAGTACACTGTTACTTTCCATAAGATCTAAAACCAATTCGGGCCATGTTCAACTTTCGCCCTAATTATTTGAGAAGCCTTTGGTAAATTTCACATTATTGCTGCCTAGAATGGAATATATTGTTTTACTTGGAGAGAACTTCTTGGGAAAATTATTGAAGAACTCTATGTATTCTGCTGCTTAACCAAATAATGTCCGATGGCCAAATAATCAAGACTACTGTCTTGGAATGCACGTAACGCATCATTGGGAGTGCAGACGATCGGCTCCTCATGCATATTAAAACTCGTATTGATGACACAAGGTATTCCTGTAAGTTTGCGATATTCATCGACAATTTCATAATAGCTCGGGTTATCTTCTTTCTCGATCAGCTGAGGTCTTGCCGTACCATCGACATGAACCACCGCGGGACAATGTTCAGCCATCATATCCGTACAATCCGCGGTAATTGTCATAAATTTCGCCGGCATTTCTGCACCTTCAAAATTGGTATAACATTGATACGCATATTCTTTGACCGTGACAGGAGCAAACGGCATAAACTCAGTTCGCTTGAGGCGTTTATTCAACCAATCATTCACGGTCGTATCTTTCGTTTGATACAGAATGGATCGGTTACCCAAAGACCGAGGTCCATACTCCATGCGTCCATTATACCGAGCCACAATTTTTTCGTTCGCCAAACAGCTAGCCACTTCTTTTTCAATACCTTGATGGAAATCATATTTCCAACCAAATGCATCCAAGGCCTGTTCAATTTCTTTATCTGAATACTCTGGCCCCCAATACACATTGTTGATCGGGTCGCGATGAAAGGGCACCTGAGCCTTTTGGCACATTTGATAACATTTATAGAGAGCCGCACCCGTCCCTAATCCATCATCCCCCATACCCGGATGAATAAAGAGGTGCGACACATTGTCTAGCGCATGAATTCGCTGATTCAATTTGACATTGGCACAGACTCCGCCAGCCAGCGCCAAAGGAGACAAGCCTGTTCGTTGAACCCAATGATGAACATACGCCGTGGCCACATCCTCCAAAATGGTCTGAATACTACAGGCAAGGTCTTCCATTTTGAATCCCGGCCCTAAATCCTTTTCCAATCGTCGAATAGCCGACCAATCAAAACACCCACCGACATTTTGAAATCTTCCATCCTCAAAACGAATATAATTTTTCAGCAAATCAACATATGTCGGTTTCCCATAGGCCGCGAGTCCGGTAATTTTGCCTTCATGCTTATGGGCATGAAATCCACACAGATGTGTCACATAGGCATAGTAATTCCCCACCGAATCATAACTATCCACTTTGTTGAGCAATTTAAATTGCCCATCGGTCACTCGATACACATGGCTCGAACATCCATCGCCAGCTCCATCCAAACTCATCACCGTGGCTTCATCCATTCCCGACGTAAAATAGGCTGAGGCACAATGAGCCAGATGGTGGTCAATGAACGACACGTCCCCAGTGTAGCCCCACCCGTCTTCTAAAGCCTGTCGAAGTTTAGCCTGTCGTCCCTTGGTGAGTTTCTTTTTTAACTCATAATATAATTTTCGGCTTAATTGACTCCCACTGGTCAATTTGGCAAAAAAGGATCCTGAGGAAAGAAACAGGTCACGACTTCGCGCTTTTGGTTTGCGAAAGTAATCTTCCAACTTCGTGGACTCCGGCCGCCAAAAGAGACTATTCGTCGCCACGGCAATATGATCGACATCTTTCATCTCAAGAGAGGCAATGCGAAGCACTTCAGAAATTGACAGTCGTGGGAAACCCATCGCCATCTTTTGTCGGTTTAATCGTTCCTCACTGACGGCAGCAAGAACTTTCCCATCAGCCACCACAGCGGCCCCACCGGTAATACTATCCGTGATCCCTAACACGATCATGGTGTCACCTGTCCCTTTTTATCAAAAAATCAATGTGCCCTAAGATATCGTTCATAAAGCTCCAACCATTTTCTTCTTAAAGTAGACCTTCTTTTTCGTACCATTCAGCCGTCAGCTGTAACCCTTGCTGAGGAGAAACCTTGGGTTGATAGCCGAGCATCCGTTTCGCTTTACCAATATCAAAAGACCGAGTTTTTCTAAAAAAATCGACGCGACGTCGGTACAAAGGCGGATTGATCCCCAATGGTTTACACAAGAGTTCACAAAGAAACCCCGCGAAATACACTGGGAACACGGGAAGTTTCAACCAAGGAGGATTCACCCCAACCACCTGGGCCACCGTGGCGACCATAGCATTCAACGTTTGAGGACGTTCTCCCGTTAACACAAATACTTCCCCGATCGCCTTTTCATGAGTCCCACATAAGATAATTCCATCAACCAGATCATCGATATAGACAAGCTGATACAGAATGTCTCCGGATCCAAGCATAAAAAACCTTTTTCGCTTGATGGCTTTAAATAATTTTAAAAAACGAAGATCCCGAGGTCCATAAATTCCCCCTGGGCGAAACACCACAATGGGTAATTTGCCTTGGGCACTATATTCAAGCGCAAGTTTTTCACCCTCCGTTTTAGATTCCTGATAGTAGTCACCAGGAGCATACGGTGTCTCTTCCGTCGCGGGAGGATCCTTCACATCCCCGTGAACCCCAATGGTACTGCAATGCACAAAGCAAGAAACCTGTTCTTTGATCGCCGCATCTAACAGATGACGAGTGCCCTCTACATTGATATCCCACATATCCTGACGAGACACATTTTCCGGTCGAAACAAGGCAGCAATATGATACACCGTGCGTATGCCTTTCATGGCAATGTCCACTGAATGAGCATCCCGAAGATCACCCTGAACGACATCCACCCCCATCCGCTCAAAATGACGGCATTGACTCGGATCACGAACCAACGCACGGACAAGATGCCCATCTTTTGCCAGTCGTTCACACAAATGTCCGCCGGTAAATCCTGTCGCCCCGGTCACAAGAATTCGATTTTCCATCATCCTGCCATTATCCTTTGAGTTGAACATTGGGAATCACAAACATCTCGTCTCCCCTACTACTGAACGGCCATCTCCTCCTTCGCCCCAGCCTCAACCTCTTGATGAAACTTGAAAATCCCCTGTGAATATGTCCGACGAACCGCATCAAGTTCTTGTTGACGTTGATACTCCGACCACCCCAACTCTCTAGCCATAATCTCGGCACACACGGCAAGAGTCGAATCACCAGGATTTTCAAACGTCCCTAATTCAGTTCGACGACGAACCACATCCTCAAGCTTCACCGCCATTTCTTCCCGCACCGCGTGGAGAATTTCGGCTTTGGTAACGTGCGTATTCCTTGAGAACGGCACATCTCTCTCTATCCCAGGACCTGTTTGTTCCAACACGCGCTCATAACTGGATCCGTACCGTTGGATTAAATGTCGAAGGACGGAAGCCAAAGCCCCGGGAGACAAACGTTGCATCTCCTGCTGAACAAACTGTTTGGGATCTCCCAATTCGCCTCCATCAAGGAGTCGCCGAGCGGTCTGACATGAAGGAAATCGCTTCCCAAATTTTTGACAAATCAGGTCGACGGCCTTTTCAGCCACGGATCGAGCTTCGGTTAATTTCACCCCAATAATAGTTAACAAACCCTGGAGTCCGGTCTCCCGCTCGAGATCAACAATCTGGGATTGTTTCAGTAATGACACCTCCTGGCGTAATCCTTTCATCGGATTCATTGGAAGAAGACCAGCGTAGACAAAGGCAATATCGTTTTTCTCTAAATTAGCTGGAGGGTATGCACGATTCATATCATGAATAAATTCCTCTACCTCTTGTTCACCAATATGAAATCGGTCCACGTGATCGTCAAAGGAGGTATGGGTTGTGCCAATAACAGTATGGTGCCGGGCGGGAACCATGAAAAAGAGCCGATGGCCCTTATGGAATTTCGCGTGGGGATCATGAAAGGCATGACGAGTGGAGACCCCCACGGCAAAGTGGGACACCAACGGTCTTTTCACCACAAGGTTCATGGCTTTGGATAAATGGAACGGTCCAGAAGACTGGTGGTGCCCCTTGTGAATATCAGGAGCCCAAGGCCCAGCCGCATTCACCACCATTCGGCTACGAATATCAAAAGAATCCCCAGAAATTTGATCGACAACATGGACACCCGTAATACAATTTCCCTGACGACACAGGCCAGTGACTTTGACATAGTTCGCAATTTGCGCGCCGGCTTTGGTGGCTCCCCGTAACACCGCAACCACCAAGCGTTCAGAACTCGACAGTTGGCCATCATGCCATACAGCCCCTCCCGTGAGTCCTTGTTCCGGCAACCCTGGCACATGTTTCAGGCATTCTTCCTTGGAAATCGTATACCCTTTCCTGAGTCGTTGAGAGCGAGCTATTCCACGATTACGATCAAACCCAATAAGATCATTCAGGGTCAACGCCACCTGCATCACTTTCTGACTTTGCAGGCCATACCCATAGGTCGGCATCAGAAACGGAAGAGGATGAATTAAATGGGGAGCAATACGAAGTAAGACCGATCGCTCAGCAATCGACTCTCGCATTCGTTTGATGTCAAGATGTTGAAGATAGCGAAAACCTCCATGAATAATCTTCAAACTATTAAAGGACGTCGCATGTCCAAAGTCTTCTTTTTCTACCAACGCGACTTGAAACCCACGCAAGGCAGCATCCTGGGCAATCCACGCACCATAAATGCCCCCCCCAATCACAAGGACATCGTAGTGAGTTTCGGCAAGCTGATGAAGATTTCGCTCCATAACTTTGGCCCTCAGCTCCAAACATGTTTGGCTCATCTACCAACAGAGAAAAGAAGGAACATCGACCATTCCTTCAAACCCGGCCCTACACTTCATAAAATTGAGCTCGAGGGTGAAGACATCGAGAAAGGATCCCGACCTGACATTCTTCCTTATCCTCACAAAGGTTCATTAGGAAGTGGCGACTAATCCCGAGACCGGCACGTGTTCCGTTTCATGTTCTTGATCTCTGGGAGCTGGATCGAGGAATCGTTCTTGCCAAATCTCAAACATCATCAAGGGCCACAACGTGTGGCTATGATTGGCACTGCCTTGAATATGCTCGCGTTTCAATCGCTCGACAAATCCAGGATTAAAATAGCCTTCTCTCTTTAACCGTTGAGAGGACAAATAATCCTCCATCATGGGTCGCAAAGGACCACGCAACCAATTTTTCATGGGAATGCTAAACCCTTCTTTTTTTCGATACAGAATGTCATGAGGCAATTTCTTAGCAAAGCATTGCTTCAGTAAATATTTACTGGTCAACCCCCG
>CAZKRH010000361.1:0-5676 GCA_964555115.1 uncultured Nitrospiraceae bacterium
AGAGTTCACCCATATTCCCATTGCCACTCAACCCGCAGAAAAGCCCTGAGCAGATTTTCTCACTTTTGGGACTGGTCAAAAAGACTGTCCAGCAAGGCCGCAAGCAGCGAGAAGGGCGAGGCGTACATGGGGGTACGTTGAGCCCTCCGAGCAGCGAACGGCGCGAAGAGCGCCAAGTCTGTGAGCCCGAAGGTTAAGAACGCCGCTGGTAGACTTTTTCAACGGTCCCACTCAAGGACGTTTATGGGGGAGTTGGAACCTCCTGTAACCAACGCCCCCATGAATACATCATTCAAAACCTATCTGGTTCTTGAGAAGGTAGCGTGGATACAAGTTGTATGATACTACCGTATGACTGGATTCCGGCTTTCGCCGGAATGACGACAACAAGAGGCTCCGGGCTATTAAGTTCTAGGATTTTACCTTTCCCAAGCTTCCATTCCCAACTCCAGCCATTTCACCAAAGATGCAAGGTTCTTTTGTTTCTGACTGGTTGGCTCTCGCCCTCGGTCTGGCCTAGAGGCGAATCTTCATCCGGCATTTTGGCGAGCACTGTTTGAGCGCAACGAGTTGCGTAGCCGCCGGATTCTTTGAGCCGGATCAAGAGTGTTGGGCCAGACTGGGCAAAAATGGTTTTGGGTTCTTTATGAGGAACGGTTCAAAAAGTTTTGTGCAGCAAGGCCGCAGGCGGGGAGAAGACTGAGGCGTACGGTAGTACGTCGAAGACTTCAAGCAACGAGAACGCCGCTGACGGACTTTTTCAACCGTTTCTTTTGCCGAAACAAAGGGACCTCGCCTGTCAGGGCGAATCCCGACAAATATTCTGATTGACGGAAGATAAAAAAATCTAGAAACCTAACGCTTTGTTTAAGCGGGCAAGCACCGGACGGGGGAAAGCACATTCTCCGGTCACTTCAATACGGGAAGGCACCAACATGATTATATGAAAGGAAATATCACGAATCGCCAATTTGTCTTCGGGTTTTTCTGCGGAACCAATTTCTACGTTTTCTACAGAATTGATGACTTCCCCCACATCTTGGGGACCATAGGTGGTCACCACTGATTGGATCATTTCGAGGATTTGTTCCTGCGGATCTGTATCTTTTTGTGAGTCTTCCACGATTTTAGCGGCCGCCTGTCCTTTCTCAGTGGGCGTAAAATTTTCGAGTCGTTCTTTCCGTCGCAGGGCGAGAAGATCATTATCTAAATCTTTACTAAACGCCCCATAGGCAAATCTCATAAATTCAAAATGAAAACCACGTAGGCCCTTCCCTAACATTTGCAACTCACTTAAAAATACCAGCTGCTGTAGTTTGACATCGCTCCCCATGGAATATTCCGCTGTTTCTACCAACTGCAGCAGATACAAGAGCAATGCTCGGTCAATCGCAATATCATTTGGTTTTCGCATACTGTCCTGGAGATCCCATCATTTGTCCACTGGCTTTCAACGAAGTCCGAGTCTATCTGGAGTTTTCTTCTATCGTCAATGAGGTAGAGCCTGTCTTCATAGGCTTTTTTCTTTTCCTACGCAATTTGTCTAGGCTTTTGCTTGACCCCAGTTAGGTTTTTTGTTTTTAATAGGATGTTGGGTCTTCTCCAAAGAGGCAAACATGACAAAATACGCCAAAGAGCTTGAAACGCTTAAGCAACATTTAAGTCGCAATAACCTCAAACTTACCCGTCAACGGGAAAATATCCTCACGACGTTCCTCAAAATGGAACATGTGACGGCTGAGCAAATGTACCGGCATTTGGCCAAAAAAGACCCACACATTGGACTGGCCACGGTGTATCGAACGCTGAAACTCCTGTGCGAGACCGGCCTGGCCCAGGAACAACATTTTGGTTCACAAACACAATTCGATAATGTGTCCCATAAAGGGCATCACGACCATCTCATTTGCACGACGTGTGATAAAATTATTGAGTTTGAAAATTGCGGGATTGAACATCTGCAGGAAGAGGTAGCCGCCAGTAATGGGTTTGTCATTCGTACCCATCGACTCGAACTCTATTGTGAACCGATTCGCCTTCCCGATGGGAATTGTACAAACTGCGGACGAGAACTTAAAATCCATGAAAATTATGAAGTGCTGCCAGGGCCCAGCACCTCATAACTCTCCTGTTCTTCCCTCATGAAACTGATGACCATGCACCCTGTTCCCACACCATATGTTTCCCGAATATACGGGCTGATTCTCAGCCTTTCGCTGTTCTTGTTGGTCTCTCCAGCCTGGAGTGCTGATTCGCTCATTGTCTATTCGGGACGCGCCGAGCGACTCATTCAGCCGGTTCTGGATGCCTTTCATGATCAAACGGGGATCGAGGTGACGATGCTCACTGGCGGTAGCACCCAACTGATCAATCGGCTCCAAGCTGAAGGGTCACGTACTCCAGCGGATGTCTTTATCACCAATGATGCTGGAACGCTTGAACGGGCACGAGAACTCAAACTGTTACGCCCCCTACACATGCCAGCAATTGACCAAGCTATTCCTTCCACTTTTCGCGCTCCAGATAATAGTTGGGTTGGGATCTCCGGACGAATTTGGATTATCGTCTACAACACGAAGCAGGTCTCCCCCACCAATCTTCACTCTCTGTTGGATCTCGCCAACCCAGAATGGAAAGGGAAGATTGCTATTCCCCAGGCCAGCAGTGAATATCTCCAAACCGGTGTGTCGGTGATTCGAGCCCTCCAAGGCGACACGGTCACGAAACAATTTCTTCGCGGTTTAAAGACGAATGCTGGCACGTTTGTGTATGGGAAAAATCGGCAAATTGTGGATGCCGTCGCCCGTGGAGAAGTGTCGTTGGGTATCGTGAATCACTATTATATTTACCGCCATCTCGCCAAACATCCAAATGCCCCCATCGCCCCTCTGCTGACCGACCAAGAAGAACATGGCATGGGCATAGTGATGAATGCCGCCGGGATTGGCATTACGGCTCACGCGAAACATCTGGATGCCGCCAAACAATTAGTTCTATTTCTTATTTCTCCCACCGGACAACGAATGTTTGCGGAACACAATAAAGAATATCCCCTCAATCCTGAGGTCAAAGCCGATCCAGCCATTCCGCAACGAGACACCTTTCAAGTGGCGAGCGTGCCACTCGCACGTCTCGCCGAACTCCGTGATCCTACCATGACGGTGATTGAAACCATTGGCCTCCGGTAGCCTTCCCTTTTATTCGATCCGATCCCGTGCTCTGCCCTCTCCTCTCTCCATTCTTGGGCTTGGTCTTGCCGGCCTGATTACGTTGCCCCTGCTGTGGGTGACCTATACTGCCCTTTCCTCAGATCTCGCGGTCTGGCGCCGCCTTTGGACGACTCGCGTCCCCGAACTTCTGTGGAATACCCTTTCCTTAGCCGGGGGTGTCGCCATTGGCACGTTGGTGCTGGGCATATCCCTAGCCTGGATTATCACGCGCTATGAATTTCCTGGCCGACGATTTTGGGAAATGGCTGTCATTCTTCCTTTGGCTATTCCTTCGTATGTCCTCGCCTATATTTACACCTACCTCCTCGGACGAGGAGGACCCGTCGATTCTTTCTGGCAAACCTTGTCTGGCCCTGAAGCCCATATTTTTTCCCCGTATAGCTATGGTGGGGCTGCCTTGGTCATGACCTTGAATACGTTTCCCTTTGTCTATTTATTAGCGAGAAGTGCGCTCATGAATTTTAATGTGTCCTTTGAAGAAGTGGCTCGTATTTCAGGGGCCACCCCTCTTCAGTCATTTTTTCGCGTCACCCTTCCCCTTCTCCGTCCGTCACTGGTAGCAGGGTTATTCTTGGCTCTCTTGTATGTCGTGTCTGATTTTGGTGCGGTGGCGCTCCTTCGATATCAAACCTTTACGTTGGCCATCTATCAACAAATGACCGGACGCTATGACCACACCGCCGCGGCCTGTTTAAGTCTGTTGTTAGTCTTGTTTGCCTTTTTGTTTCTCTTCGCTGAACGATGGTTTCGCCATCAAAGCAAATTTTTTCAAACCCAAGGATCCTTTCGGCAATACCTTCCCCAGCCAGCCTCAAGGCCTCTCGCCATGGGTTTTACCGGGTTTCTCTCTCTGGTGGTGGGGGCGGCATTTGGCATTCCGGTTTGGCTGTTACTTCAATGGACCCTGGATGCCATTGCCCAGGGTGATGTGACAGCTCGGTTTCTTGCCTTTAGTGTCAATAGTGTGGGCTTGGCCGCTGTCGCCGCCACCCTCGCCCTCATTATTGGAACGCCTTTGGCCTTTTTAGCCTGTCGATATCCAACCAAAATTAATATCCTGTGTCTGCAGGGTGCTTACTCTGGCTATGTTCTTCCTGGACCGGTGACGGCCCTGGCCCTCTTGGTTCTCATCACACAGTTTCTTCCCGCTTTGTATGGCACGGCGTTGGTCTTAATTTTTGCGTATGTGGTGCACTTTCTGCCTGCTGGCCTTCAGGCCATGGAGTCCTCCCTCCAACAAGTCACACCCAACCTTGAGGAGGCCGCCAGGTCTCTAGGCCGCTCACGCTTCAAGACTTTTTTTACCATCACCCTTCCCTTGGTCCGCGGCGGGTTCCTGGTGGCTTGGATTTTAATTTTTGTGCAATGCTTGAAGGAACTTCCCGCCACGCTCTTGCTGCGCCCTGTGGGGTTCGATACACTTTCAGTTCGCATCTGGCTGGAAGCGAGTGAAGAACTCTATCAATTAGCCGCTCCACCCGCTTTGTTTTTGGTCATCCTGACGATCCCAGTCGCGTTACTGCTCACGGGAAAATTTTCACGAATGAGCAGAGGGTAATATTCTGTACATGATATCCACCAGCAAATTCTTAATCACCGTAGCTTCGAATCGAGCTGACGACTCCCACCACTGTGTGGTGATTGGCTAATCTCGATCCACATCATTGTCTGTGAACGATTCTTCGTTACCTTCCACTCAGCCGGTTCTCACCCTCGAACAGGTCACGTCTGGATATGAACCTGGCCGACCCGCTATTCACGGCATTTCCCTTTCCGCCCACCAAGGTGACATTCTCTGTCTGCTTGGGCCTTCAGGATGCGGAAAGACCACCACCCTTCGCGCCATTGCCGGATTTGAAACACTTCTTTCTGGAGAGATCTATCTCAACCAGATGCTCGTCTCCTCTTCCACGCACCATGTTCCACCAGAGCGCCGACATATTGGCATGGTGTTTCAAGATTATGCTCTGTTCCCCCATCTTCGCATTGCAGACAATGTGGCCTTTGGCCTTTCCGATTTGTCCAGTTCCGAACGCCGAGATCGTGTCCGGGATATGTTAGCCATGGTTGGCCTGACCGATTTCGATAAACGATTTCCTCATGAGTTATCCGGTGGACAACAACAACGAGTGGCCCTAGCCCGCGCCTTGGCCCCTCAACCCGTTGTCTTACTGCTCGATGAGCCCTTTAGTAACTTAGATCCTGACATGACCTATAAAATGCGGGGGGAACTTCATCAACTCTTGAAAGAATCCAATACCACCACCATTCTAGTGACTCATGATCACGAAGAGGCATTCACGATGGCCGATCGAGTTGCGATTTTGGAAGATGGCCGCCTGTCGCAATGCAATACCCCGGAGATTATTTATCACCTTCCTGCTTCTCCCTCCATTGCGGAATTTGTGGGGCAGGCGGATTTTATTACCGGAGTGGTGGAAGAAGA
>CAZKRH010000362.1:0-2996 GCA_964555115.1 uncultured Nitrospiraceae bacterium
TTCCGTCAATCGTCCTGGGGAAATTCGTCGAACCATCATTGGAGATTCCATGGTCGGTGATCGCCACGCCCAATTGTATGAAATTGTGGTTGACCATGAGTCCCATACAGAAACATTGTATGAATGGGTGGATCGTGAAGGAGGATTTCTTCTGAAATTGATGAGCCAGGACCGTGATTGGTTTGTGGAATATGACCATGTCGTGCATTCGATTCAACCGGATTATTATTTTGATTCACCATTGGGGTATCGCCAACTTGAGGCGCAGGAAGCACCACCTCATTCTGGCTAGAGACATCCATATGAAAAAAAATCATGGAGCATTATTGAGAGGGCTGGGGTGTGTTGTGCTAGGACTGGTATGGATGGGAGGGGTACAAGCAGCTTGGTCCTTGGAGACCATAGGCCAACAGGCAAAGGGAGAGGTGGAAGCGGCGTTTGAAAAGGGGGACTTTGAGAAGACCTTAGAATTACTGGAGCCCTTGCTGAAGGCGGATCCTCAGTCTTCAAAATTGAACCGTCTTCACATGTTGAGTTTAGTGTTGATGGGAAAATCAAAGGAAGGATTCTCCGCTTACGAAAAGGTAGTCACACAAACAGGCCGTGAAGATGACATGCTGCTTCGAGAGTTGGCGATTAAAAGTATCTTGCCCTTTCGAATGGATATGCGAGAACAGATTCGAGGTGCTTCCTATTCGGCACTACGAGAAATTGACTCAGACACAATGGTTCCGTATCTCGTAGATGGATTACAGGATAAGACGGGAATGATTCGGGCGTTGGTGGTGGAGGGGTTAGGAAAACTTCCCAATGGAAGAAAGTCTCAAGAATTTTTGGATGCGTTGAATGATCAAGCTGGCTTGGTACGGGCGTATGTTTTAAAAGGGTTGGGGCGATCCCAAAATAGGGCTCATGTGTCTTTAGTCAAAAAGTCCTTGGAAGATAAACAAGAGGTTGTACAGGTGGCCGCTGCGGGCGCTCTCTATAGACTTGGTCTTAAGGAATATTGGAATCGAGTCAAAAAGGGCGCTTCAGTTGATGAGGGATATGAGCGTGGTGCGGCACTTCGGATGTTGGGAGAATTGGGTGATGCCCGAGCCTTACCGATTTTGAGGCAAGGACTTCAGGATCCCCAACCGTCAATCCGAGCGGCGGCGGTAGCCTCATTAGGGCAACTCGGATTACCTGAAGCGGTTCCAGATTTGCTAGATGCATTATCTGAAAAAATTCCAGCTGTTCGAAGTGTCGCTGCTGTGAGTTTAGGAAAACTTCAAGCAGAGAGTGCCGTACCTGCTTTGACCAAACATTTGCATGACTCAAATCCTGGAGTCCGAGCGGCGACCGTGGCGGCTCTGTTACAGATGAATACTCCATATAATATGGTGGCCAATACTGTCCGGGCTTTGATGCAAACCGACACCCCGGGCATTCGGTCTGCAGTAGCGAAAGCGCTGGCGAATGGTCGACGGCGTGACGTCGTCGGGCCACTCTCCATTTTGTTAACCGATCCAGTTCCGCGACCACGGATTACTGCTGCTCGTTCTCTGGGGCGTGTGGGAGGGCGAGAACTTCTTCCGTTGCTCAAGGAAGCATTACAAGATCAAGATGATGCTGTTCGAGTGACGGCAGCCGCTGCCATTGTCAAAATTCTGGACTCTCCCTCTTTTTCCTAATAAGAATTTCTTGTCATGATTGCTGGTGGCTTTTTTCAATATTCCAAGAATGGTAGAAATATTGTGAGAACTGGGTGTCAAAAACGGTCGGCACATGTTTCGAATGTACTCGTCCTGCTCTTGTCAGTTTTGTCTGTGGGATGCCAATCCATGGAGTGGCCTTCCATGGTTGGGAAGAACGGTTATGAAGGGAGCATTCATTGGCAATCATGGGAAGAACAAGCATTTAGTCAAGCAAAAGCGGAAGACAAATTAATTCTGTTGGACTTAACCGCCATCTGGTGTCATGCCTGCCATGTGATGGATGAAACCACCTATCGAGATCCTATCATTATAAAACTACTGAATCAGAGGTTTATTCCCATAAAAGTGGATACCGATCAACGGCCAGATATAGAAGCCCGCTATCGAAATGGGGGGTGGCCCACGACCAGCATACTCCTCCCCACCGGGGAAATTTTATTTCAGGCCAATCTACTTGAACCAGAGGAATTACGTGAGGCCTTATTGGCTTCTGAGGAAATGTATCGTGAACAAAAGGAGGACTTGGTCAAGCATGCTACCGCCATTTGGGAGAAAGTCGCGATGGCGCACACCCAGCGGAGTCCATCAGAAGGGAAGATCCATCCTGATCTCATTGATCAGGCTATTTTTTCCTTAGAGCAACATTTTGATGAGGTGAATGGGGGATTTGCTGAAGGGGCGAAGTTTTTTGAACCGGATGCCATCGCCGTGGCTTTGCGATGGGGGCGTGGCGAATCTGACCCGACGCTGATGAAGATGGCGTTGACGACCTTGAATCAGCAGCAGCGCCTATTAGATCCAGTCTGGAGTGGGTTTTATCGATATGCCAAACAACCAGATTGGTCCGAACCTCATTATGAAAAAATGTTAGATATCCAGGCCCTGAATATCAGCTCGTATCTTGAAGCGTATCAAGTCACGGGAGACTTACGATACAAAGAGGTGGTCCAGGGACTCATCGGGTATGTCACCAGGTTTTTGTTTGATCCAGAACAGAAAGGGTTTTTGGCTAGCCAAGATGCAGATATTCAAAGTCCGGTTGATGCCCCCGGTCACTTCGTGACTGGAGAAGATTACTTTCATTTTGGAGAAGTCGAGCGGGAGGCCTTAGGAGTCCCCTTCGTTGATCGGACGGTCTTTACCGGGTGGAATGGGTTGATGATCAGGAGCTACCTCCGGGCCTACCAGGTACTGGGAGAGGACCGGAATCGAACTTTCGCATTGGATACCCTCGATCGCCTATGGGAGGAGCGATACCAAGAAGGGAAGGGTATGTTACATGGCGGACAAGATGAGTCA
>CAZKRH010000363.1:0-3175 GCA_964555115.1 uncultured Nitrospiraceae bacterium
CCCATTCCTCGACCAAGGGTGAATATCCATGGGAGGTTTGTGGATCGAGTAACAGTAACAATCTTCCACCTGCCTGAATGTAAGATCGAATGTTGTCCATTTCAGTCGGGGTCAGCGGGCCAGTCGGTCCTGGTACGATTAAGGTCGTGATACCTGAGGGAGTAAGGGGTGTGGTCTTCAGCGATATCTCGGATACCTGATACCCTTGTCTTTCTAGGGCTGCCCCCACCATGGAAAATCCACCACGGTCTTTGTTGTGAATCCCTCGTTCCCCGTGGCCCCTGACAAAGCCAATATGTTTTTGCGTGTCACGCATGACTCGTAATACGGCACTGGTCAGTTCCACTTCTGTGGGTTTTGTCACATGAAGGGTGTGGTGTGGACTTTGGAACACCGCGGAGTCCATTTTGGAAATGCCATGTGCTTTGGCGCGTTCCGGATATTTTTCTGGGTCGACAAATTCCACCGTAATATTGGGAGTTGTATGAGTATAGGTTTCCAGTAAATCCCGATAGGCTCCAAATCCAGGACTTCGTTCATGCGAAAAGACGGTGACCTGAATATGTTGCGTCAGTTCTCCCAGGACCTGAAGGGTTTGAGGGGCCAAAGAGAATCGTTGTGATTCAGATAAGTCCCACCGAAGGCTATGTCGGGCTGCCAAAAAGTTTACGATGACGATAATGCCTAGAATCAGGAAGATGGCGGTCAGGCTATGGATTCCCAGGCGAGTGGAGCGACGTGCAGAGAAGGTTTTGATGTGTTGCCAATTGACGACACCGTATATGCTAAAGCAGAGGAGGGCGAGTAGTTCGCAGACTGTCGTGATGAATTCTTTCCCTGGGAACAGGAGAAAGACTCCAAATCCCACAAGGGCAGAGATAAGGCCGAGGCCTCCGATGATAGGCGTGAACGATTTCATGACCAGCGATGAGAATCAAGCACTTCATGTGCCAGAAAGAGTGCGAAGACAATACCTGAAATATAATAGACGATATCTTTGACCTCCAGGAGGCCACGGATGAGTCGATCATAATGTTCGGAGAATGACAGAAAGGCAAAAAAGTTTCCCAACGAGGTGTCCCCAAGAAGAGTCCCTAATCCCCCCATCATCCATATCGCTAAGATGATGCCAAAACTCACAAACGCCGCCACGATTTGGTTTTCAGTCACACTGGAGCCGAGCACGCCTATCGCGAGAAATAGACCACCTTGAAGAACCAGTGCCAGATATCCCGTCCATACTGGATTCCAGTTGAAACTGCTGTAGAAGGAGAGCACCACTGGGGTGACCAGGGTCATGGTGAGTAAACCGAGATAGAGCAGCAGCACGCTCAGGAATTTTGCGGAGACAATTTCATTCATGCCAATGGGGGAGGTTAGCAACAGTTCAAACGTGCCAAGCTTTTTTTCTTCGGCGAAGAGCCGCATGGTCAACATGGGGAGGACAAACATAAGGACAATATCTAACCCGAAAAAAAATGGACGAAACACGAGATCATTCAAATTCAGTTGAGCATACGTATTTTGAATTTGCATGAGCCGCACGGCCTGTTGTGTCGCGTTCACGACGGTCAGATGAGCCAGGAATCCTGCGATGAACAGAAAGACCGCTCCGATGACATAAAAGACGGGTGAGACAAAAAAACAGCGAAGTTCTTTTCGGATGAGTGCGTTGACTGGAGTCATGAGATAGGCGGCTTTTGATCTTTGGGCGTCGATGAATCTTCCGGGTTGTTGGTCACGGGTAAGGAATCAAGCGATTCGCTTTGTGTTAATTGAAGAAACACATCTTCCAGGGACATGGGTATGGTTTTGAGTTCTAGGAGTCCAATGTCATCTTTTGTGGTGATGGACACCAATTGTTCCCGAAGGTCAATGCCGGGTTGGGATTCAATCAGAAAGGAATTCCGGGTTGATCCTATAGAGACTTTGGTGACCCCGTCGAGTTTTGCCAAATGGTTGGAGAAATCTTGTGGGGCCTGCTTCACGGTCAAACTTATTCGCTCTGACTGTTGAAGCCGAGCTGATAATTGCTCTGGCGTATCGACAGCGACAATGTGACCTTGATGAATAATAATCACTCGTTGGCAAACGGCTGTCGCTTCTGAAAGGATATGGGTGCTCAAAATAATGGTGTGTGATCCAGTGAGTGATTGAATGAGGTGTCGTATTTCAAGAATTTGTTTGGGGTCCAGTCCAACCGTCGGTTCATCCAAAATCAGCACTGGTGGATTGTGAAGTAAGGCCTGAGCCAGTCCGACTCGCTGGCGAAACCCTCTAGATAAATGCCCAATCACCCGAGACTGAACATCGCCCAGTTCCAATTGCTCGATGACTTCAGTCATTCGTTTGGTGATGAGATCCGAGGGCATGAGTTTGAGGCGTCCCACAAATTGCAGGTATTCGTGCACCGTGAGTTCTTGATAGAGGGGGGGGAATTCCGGCAAATACCCAACTCGCCGTTTGACTTCTTGTGGATGCTCTGCACCATTAAAACCTGCGATTTCGGCAGTACCTTCCGAGGCGGGCATATAGGAAGTGAGGATCCGCATGGTTGTGGTTTTGCCAGCACCATTCGGCCCAAGAAAAGCCACAATTTCCCCTTTTGCCACAGAAAAGGATAGATCATGTAAAACTGTGCGAGTACCGAATCGTTTGGTGACGTGTTGTACCGTAATCATGCAGAATAGGTTCTCAATCGGTCGATAGTGGTATTAAAAGGAATCCTCAAAAAAGTACGGCAGGAAGGCACATGGGGCATGGTGGGGAAGATTTTTGCAAGCATACGGGTCGGGAAATCAGCAGTCAAGGAAAAGACACTATGGAGCGGTGGGTGTCTTCCCTAAGGAATTTTCTCATTTCAATCTTGTAGAGAATTCTGTATTATTTGGCCGAAACCGGTATAATACACCGGTATAATACGTGGGAAGGATTAGGGTAATCACCTGGTTGTGTGTTCTTTTAACAGTGTCAATGATGGTGTTCCATTCATTTACCCGTTCCTTAAGTATTCCTCGAAAACGTTCTCAAGTGCCAATGGTATATCCACAATATGATTGGGGTTGAGAGAAAACTATTAATGACGACATATCCCGGAGTTAGGGAGACTGGTTTACCGTTAGAAAGGAGTTTCTCGTATGTTTCAGGTTAACACATTGGGTCGCCTCATTATCAT
>CAZKRH010000364.1:0-1595 GCA_964555115.1 uncultured Nitrospiraceae bacterium
CAGATAATGGATGAGGGCCCGCTATTCTTCTTCTTCCCATGTCCGAGGAGATTGATGAGCACCATCGTATTCACCCTGCTCCACCTAATGAATTTGTTGGCTTAGCCAATCCCTATCAGAAAAATGAAGCCAACATCAATATGGGGAAAGGGCTGTATGCGGCGTATTGTTCTCCATGCCATGGTGCGAATTATGATGGCAAAGGACCGGCGGCTCCTGGTTTTAATCCCCCTCCGGCTAATTTCAGTGATCCGGGAACAATCGCACAACTACAAGAATCCTATTTATTCTGGCGGATTAAAAAGGGCGGTGTCGGTTTACCAATAGAAGGCATGCCGTGGAAATCTGCCATGCCTCGTTGGGAAGTCGAATTGCCTGATGAGTTTATTTGGAAAATTATCATGGGTGAATACGATGGTGCTCATCAATCTCCTCGGACATGGGAAGAAGAAGAATAGCGGGCCCTCATCCATTATCTGAGAACGGTGTTTTTCTGGAGAATATGACATGCTGAACAGACTGAGATTCCTCTCAACAATCATCTTTGTGGGATTATTTGGAATACTCGGTTTCTCGATTGTGCTTGCAAGTGATCCTCCGCCGCCTGACGAAGCTGTTGGCAGTGTGTCGGTACGCATGTATCAGGTAGAGGGGAGTCTTCCTGCCGATGATCCGAACTCTTCCCAATGGGATTCGGTCCCCCAGTCTGAATTTAAATTAGCTCCACAAGTCCATTGGCCCGAACGGATTCAAGAGGTTACGGTCAAATCAGTGAAAGTCAAAGGCCTTCATGATGGGCAAAACGTGGCAATTTTACTTGAATATGAAGATCCCACTGAGGACCCCAAAGATGCTGCGGCTGTGGAATTCATGGTTGGAGATAAAAAAGCTCACTTTGCTCATGGGCAGGAAATGCTCCAAGTTGAAGGTGGCCCTGTCAATATTTGGTTTTGGAAAAAAGAAAATGGGAAAGCGTTGGATATGAGTGCCAAAGGCTTTAAAACGCTGACAACTCAAGAAAAACAAGATGTCAAAGCCACTGGAGCATGGGAAGGTGGTTCTTGGAAAGTCGTATTTACGCGTGCGCTCAAAACCGAAGACGAACAAGATGTTCAAATAGAACCCGGTGAGTGGAGGAGTGTCGCTTTTGCTTTTTGGGACGGGGCCGTAGTTGATGGGCTTGTCAAAGAAAAAGGCAGTCAAAAAGCGGTGTCGTCATGGTGGTCTATTCGGGCTGAACCGAGTGTTGATAATTCCATATTTGGATGGGTGATCATGGGTCTGGCTCTTGCCGCGGGGTTTGAACTCGTCGTCGTACGGAATTTGAGAAAGGGCCAATCAGCATGAAACGGGTGGCCAGAGGAAATACGGTAGGAAGGGTCGTTTCTCTTATTGTTATAGGCCTGGTAGCGGTTGCACTTACGAATGGATGTGCCTTGGATGAACGAACAGCCAAAGGCAAAAAGCACTATAACCATTATTGTAGTCATTGCCATGGAGAATCTGGGCAGCAAAATGAAGGATTTAATTGGGGACGCATGCCAGACCCACGGCCGAAAAACCTAGCCTCCAATGCAGAAATGTCGACATTTAGT
>CAZKRH010000365.1:0-16112 GCA_964555115.1 uncultured Nitrospiraceae bacterium
GGGAATTTTCAAAAAGGTAGCGACATCGGGAATAGTTAACATCCTTTCATTTAACATCGGTTGTTTTCCTTTCTCACTTAAGGTTAATGGTTGTTTATAGGTGATTATATGACTTGTCCTTCATTTTGTTCATGATGCCGAACAATTCTTTTCTTTTATCTTTATTCTCCTGATCATCCATATCAACACCAGCTCCTTCTTCCTGGCTTCTTTCCTTGGGAAAAGAACAAAAAAAAGCGCACAAGTA
Source organism: uncultured Nitrospiraceae bacterium (assembly GCA_964555115.1). Classification (GTDB taxonomy): domain Bacteria; phylum Nitrospirota; class Nitrospiria; order Nitrospirales; family UBA8639; genus CAZKRH01. The sequence continues at coordinate 248 of CAZKRH010000365.1, forward strand.
ATTTCCGTAGAAGGGAAATTTTCCGTGCGCCACCAACTCACAGGCCTTGAATCCTATGCGCCAGGCATCAATATGTGGTCAGTTCCTCAGCTGGTCTGTCCACATCACCAACCCGCTGAAACCGACGTTGTGTGAATCCTAACGAATTTAATGTCTGTTTATCTATCGTAGTTTATTTCGGTATTCAACACAGAAACTTTAGGTCAATTTGTAAACGGTTAAAATTTGTTTAATAATATTTCTGTTCGTCCCCGCAATTCCCCTAAATCCTTTGATTTAAAGGCCGTTTTCGTTTTGTTTAATACATTGATCGTATCATGCAAGCCTTCTCGAAAAGTATGACATTTAGGGCATAATGTTTTTTCCAGTTCTTCCTGAACCTGTCCCTTCCCACTTTTGATGACATCAAACACAGATTTTAACCCAGAGGACACCGTCGCTAAATAACTGACCGTCTGATCAAAATAGGCATGCACCCCAGACGAGACACTCAGGTTTTTACCTCTCCCTTGAAATTTTTCCATTTGCTCCAATGAATCCATCGTTTCAACTAAAGCCGTGACCTCTTCTCTAGTCTTCCTTACCGTCCTCATAAATTGTGCGCGTTTGACCGCCTGACCGACCAATGTTTCCAATTGCTGAAAGTCCAAGGGTTTTTGTAAATAGTCCACCGCAGAAAGACGGAATGACTCCACTGCTGTCCCAACCGATGGATATCCCGTGATGACAATGACGGGAAGCTCTGGTGATTCCTCTGTCACCTGAGCTAAAAACTCCAGCCGATAGTTACCAGGCATATTAATATCACAGACCAGTAAGTCATATTCTTCTGCAGAAAGAATGGAAAGGGCAGATGGAGCATCAGACACGCCTCGACACCCATACCCTTGGTCCCTTAACAAATCCATCGTGGAATGAAGAAAGGTTTCTTCGTCATCGGCTATAAGAATTCGACCCCGTTCATTCATGACTTCTCACCATTTCCTTGATTGTTTTCTCAACCTAGGCATTATCCAGGTGGGACTTAGTTGGGACTGTGATCGTAAACGTCGTCCCTATACCTTCGCTAGTTTCTACGGCAAGGTCTCCCCCCATCGCTTCCACGAGTCCGCGGGACACTGAAAGACCCAATCCCATTCCACCTTGAGTGCCTCCCATTTTTGTGGTAAAAAATGGATCAAAAATATGTGGCAATACATGTGAAGGAATGCCCTCTCCATGATCTCGGATGGAAATTTGAATCTTCCCTCCAATTTCCCCAACGGAAATTTTGATATGCTGTCCCTGCGATGAAGTATGAACCGCATTCTGCACAAGATTACACATGACCTGCACCAGGTCTTGCATGGGCAACTGTACCTCTTCAATCTGGGGATCGATATCCCAGACTAATGTCACCCCCTGTTGACCTAAACTCCGTTCCATCATGTGGGCCACATCTCTTAGCAATTCAGGGAAATGGATGAGGGCTGAAGGCGCCGATCCAGGGCGATACAATTGATACATCCGTTGGATGATCCCGACAATTCGCTCAATTTCTTTTTCAATTCGCCCCACATATTCGTAGCGACAATAATCTTTGGAGATGCCCCCTTTAATTAATTGAAAAGAATTTTTAATGCCAGCTAATGGGTTATTAATCTCATGAGCGACTCCAGCTGCCACCTGCGCCAAGGCAGCGAGTTTCTCCACCTGCATTCTTCGTTGTTCCAATTCTCGAATACGTCTGGCACGCACCTCGACTTCTTCTTCCAATTTGACGGTATGTCGAAAGACCTCCTGTTCCAAATTCTTCCGATCGGTGATGTCCCGAAATGTGATAACCACTCCTACAATTTTCCCATGTTCTTGAATGGGAGTACTGACATATTCCACGGGGACCATTGACCCATCTTTTTTGAAAAAGTGGTCCTCTGAGGTCCGACTTCCTTCACCTGGAAGAAGAGGGGTTACCAGACCACAATTGATTTTTTTCCCCAATGTGACCAGACAATCATGACGAAGTATATCATGAAGATTTTGACCAATGAGATCATTCCCCACCCACCCTAATAGGTCCGCACCAGCGGGGTTGATAAAAAGAATGTTGTGGTCACAATCTATACCCACGATTCCATTTCCAACAGATTCTAAAATAAGCTCATGAAGTCGACTTAAACGCCCTAAGGCAGCTTGAGCAAACTTTCGTTCTTTTTCTTCTTTCTCCGCAAATTCCCTCACTTTTTCCTGATGCTCAAGTTGGAGGGTCAAACTCGTGACATCCTGAATAGCCAACATTCCCAACCCGCCCGTCGATCCCCCTTCGGAAAGACAAGAAACCGTGGCATTAAACTTCCGCCATTTTCCATTCGGTAGGGGCGCTCGGACAAAATGAGGAAAAGAATCAAAGGTAACATGAAGAGGCTTCCCACCACATTCTAGAATCTGCCTGGCCTCGATGAGATCCTCCTCTCCAAACAAACGGGGGAAAAATTCATCAAGAGATCTCCCCACAATGCTTTCCCGCGAAACGCCTGTCCATTCTTCCAAACACCTATTCCAAAAAACGACTTTCAAATGGGGATCTAGGACACAGCTTCCCAAGGGAACATAATCCAGGGCGTCAAAGACCATCACTGGTTGAGAAATCACGGCCATCTCTCATCACCCATAAAGATTGGCCTCATTTTCACACATGAAACCATAAGGCTCGTAAATACCTAGGTATAATAACTAGGTCAATAGGTTTTTGTGACAGACTAGTTTCAATTCCTTTATATTCTTATCGGTTAAATAATGATGAACTTAAGTGGATGAGATTCTATTAAGATTTTGGAGAAATTGAGGTGTTTCCTTATAATTGGGAGGAATCTTCAACCAGATTGTTCACCTTGCCTAGCTATATTCAAATTTTCACTCCTCCTCTGGGTCCTTTAACCCTTAGGACCTGAGAGAAAATACCGTGGACATCTCGCATCCGACCCAAATCTTGGCGCAATATTGTCCAAGGTATTTTCTCTCAGGTCCTTAACATAGACCCGCGTGGGCTAACATCATTTCCATTCCTCTAAGTCACAAACCTCTCCTTGAATCATGAACCTGATATGAAAAATATAGCCATTACCCCGCAAGGTGGTGTTTCCCTAAAACCCTTTGACCTTCAGAGGTTCTGACTCCCTTTGAACTTTGAAGATGATGACCCCTATTAGGAAACAATTATCACATTGGGATCCGAATACCATACTTCAACACATCCTCGTGGTGATTATGTTCTTTGGTGGGTTTACCATATTCTTCCTTCCCCCCCTTACCGCCCAAGAACCACAGTCCGTGGATACCTTACCTCCCATAATCATATCGGCTTCCGCTTTTCCACGATCGTTGGATAAAACCCCAGGTAGCATCACGATCATTAAGAAAGAAGACCTCATGTGGCAGCATGCTATTCATTTCCGTGACATCTTGAATCAAGTACCAGGGGTATTCGTGGATTCCATGGGCAGTCGTGGAGGTATTAGCTCCGCTTATATCCGGGGAGGAGACCCCAACTTCACCACTATCCTGTTAGATGGAGTCCGCATCAATGATCCAACAAACCAACGTGGTGGATCCGTAGACTTTTCTACCATTTCCCCAGATGCGATTGATCGAATTGAGGTGATCAAGGGCCCATTATCAGGGTTATATGGTTCGGATGCCATGGCCGGAGTAATAAACATTATCACTTTTCCCGAGGAATACACGGATACTACAACGATATCCGCGGAAGGAGGGACATTTGGCTATGCAAAGGGATTCATACAAGCCAGTGGATTTCATAACAATGTTCGATATCGCGGCTCAGCAGTCTTTACCAGAAATGACGAACAAGTCCAGGGAGATCACTATCAATTAGCCACATTGGGAGGAACCTTGAAATGGGATCGTGGGCAGTCTATGAAGGCGCAATTCACCGGATACTATTCTGACACGAACACGCAAGGCTTTCCCGAAGGGAGCGGAGGGCCACGACTCGCTCTTCTTCGTGACACGGAAGACCGTCACACACAAACACTGACCCTGGGAATGGACTTTACCCATAGGAGCTCTCCTGCATGGCAACAAAAAGTATCTCTTCAAGCCTTTTGGCAAAATCAGGATGTGACGAACCCCGGGGTGTTGTCTGCACCAGAAATATTTCAAATTCCCCCGACACAATTTACCACTCGGTATCATCAATATAAACTTTCATATGACCATGACCTTCAAATATTACCCATATGGAGACTTATGAGTGGGATTCAACTTATGTATGAAGAGGGAGTGCGAAATGGCCTACAGGATCTCAGAGTATTTGGGTTTCCAAATCCACAATCAACCACGTTTAACCAAAACCGCTTCACGACGGCCGGGTTTCTGCAAAGTACCCTGTCACCCGTGTCCTGGTTTACCGTCACAACAAGCCTACGGGTTGACGTACCAGAGAAATTTCCTAGCCAAGTCACGCCCCAAATCGGAGTCATCGTTCACTTACCCTCCCAATGGAATCTCCGGGCAAATTATGGAAAAGGGTTTAAACTCCCTAGTTTCAATGCTCTAGCCGACCCCGCGATTGGTAATGAGAACCTTTTCCCGGAAACAAGCACAGGATGGGATATAGGCCTATATTTCCAAAGCGAACGAGAAATCATCCAATTGGAATTAACGTATTTTCACAACCGCTTTTTCAATCTTATTGATCTTGATCCTCTCCTTGCTCAACAAAATCAATTTCAGTTGACCAATTTACAGACTGTGACAACCCAGGGTGTAGAGACAAGCATTTCCTTTCGTCCTTTGGAATCCATATTATTAAAAGGATATGTGACCTGGATGGATCATCAGATTAAGAACACCAATGAATCGCTAAGAAATCGTCCTCGGATTTCAGGTGGGTGGATTACCCAAATCACTCCGCTTCCCAATTTGGTTTTACGGAGTGATGTCAGAGGAGTGGGGAAACGGTTTGATTTACAAATTCCAACAAATGACAACCGCGTAGCGGGATATCTTCATGCCAGGCTCGCGATCACCTATCGTGTGAACAAGGCTTGGGAGTGGTATGGAGTCATCGATAATCTCACGGATGCCAATTATGAGGAGTTTTTGGGGTTTCCGGCGGCGGGCATTTCATACCGAGTGGGGGTAACAACTAGCTTGTAATTCCCTTTTGCCAGGTCGAGGACAAACAGAACTAAGGTTTCATTGAACCCTCATTGGCGGCCATTAATTGATTTCGGCCCCCATCCTTTGCGCGATATAACGCTTGATCAGCACGTTCCACCCAACTTCCAGGCGTTTCGCCAGGAATCAATTCCGCCATTCCAATCGATATCGTGAGAGAAAGTTCAATATCTTCATGTTTAAAGGGTGTCAGTCGCACGGCATCCAATAAGCGCGCCCCTATTGTTTGCGCAACCGCAGGGGAATCTCCTTGCAACAACACCACAAACTCTTCCCCTCCATATCGTGCAACGAAATCATTTTTTCGCGGAAATGTCAGAACCGTCCGGTGGGCTAATTCCCGAATGACCGTGTCCCCTGCCCGATGACCATGGGTATCATTCACATCCTTAAAATGATCAATGTCTATCATCAACAGACACGTAGGGGTATTGGAGAGAATGCTCAGGGCCTCCACTCGTTCCAATTGTTGATCCAAAGCAGCTCGATTATACAATTGCGTCAACGGATCCAACGTCATTTGTTTTCGGGCATTCCCTAATTCTTCTTCCACCTCTTTAAGTTTTTCTCCAAGTTTGGTCAGGTGCACTCGTTGTTGCTGACTTCGATTTTCCACTAATTTCCCTAAGCCCTCTGCCGCCAATAACACTTCCCGCTTAAGTTCATCAGGTGATTTACCAGCAACCGCTTCTTTCAGCCGGCCAATATGTGAATCCATTTGCCTATCAACGTCTTTATCCTTGAGAAAAGACTGACTCAGCGTCATCGCAATGGTCCAGATCACGTCTCGTAAATCCTGAAAACCATTGACCACATATTGCTCTTCCTGCTGACGATGCTTATTGACAAATTGGCACAACCCACCCCAATTTCTTTTGCCTTCTGTCCCCGTTTCATTGGAGTCTGACTCCTCAGTGGGAGATATCCCGAGCAGGACATGCCGAGCCCATCGTTCAAAATCCTTAGAAAACCCCTCAGCAGACCCTTTGTCTAAATCAAAGGAATGCCGTCCCAAGATCCTTAAAATTTTGGCCACCGTTTCAGTCGCTTGATCGGTGGGACTTGGCCCATCTGCAGATCCATCTGGCAATGAACATCTATTTCCTTTTTCAAGAACTTTCGTCCCTCCATCGGTATTATTCTTTTGGCTATTCCACAAATTAAACATGGATTGACACCCTTTCTTTCTGAAATACGAGATCCCTTAGGGTTCTGGTGAAACTTTCACAATTTCTGGATGTCAGATGCCTCCTGCCCTATACCCGACGACAGTCAAATCCACAGAAAATCTTCTACCCCAACCTTGAGGAGACTCCTGACCAACTCTATCGGTCGCCAAAGCCACTGAGTAAAGTTGTTAATAGATCTAGTGGATTACTGTTGTTTAGTACAAATCAGGAGGGGCAGGAAATGGATAGATTACCCAAAACGTTCTCAACAGAAGCATCAGAAAAAGTAGGAATAAAGAACATTTCCTGGGAGAAAATTGTCATGTCCAGACGACTTCACGAAATGAAACCTTTGAACCGACCGTGGGGTCAGTCCGATGTGAAGCCACACGGACACATTGAGCGGAATACGGCAACGAGATCGCATCACCCACTTTGATCATTTTCTTGGTGAAGATCAACTCCTCGACTAACTCCATCAACACCTCTTCAGCCAATCGAGTCGGCAACCCAATCGGTTGAAAATGTTCAAATTCTTCTCTTCCAAATTTCGTCAACCCCCGAGTCCATAATCGCAAGCGTCCAGCCTCTTCCTCCTGATGAATATTCACGTGATGGGAAGGAGAAAAAGTGTCCAAAGTCAAATCCTGCCAATCCGACGGATTCGCAAAGGACTGCGCGGCCATATCAAACGACGTTCCTTCCGTCAAAAGAGTAAGACCCCGTGCGATCCTGGCACCATGAAGAATGAGATTGTGGAGTTCTGCATTGCTATTGGCTATGGGAAACACTTCTGCCACCTCTTGGTGGTCCCATCCAAACCGGCTTTGCCAAACTTGGACTTCCGGAGAAGGAATTTTCGGATTCACCAGAACGCCCCATGAGGTATGATAAGCAGAATATTCAGACAGATGATGTTTTTGAGGAAATCGAATATCCAATGGCCCTCCGTATTCACGATCAAACCACGCTGTAAGAAAACCTGGAGGAGAGATTTCCCCACGATATCCAATCACAAAAGATGGAATTCGAGATGTTGGTTTTGGAACTTTTCGTTTTATTTTTTTCATCTCCCATCCCAATCAATCATAGATATTCATGCCAAGAAACCCACAGGAATCTATGGCAGTACAACATTTTTCGATTTCGAGTAACCACCAACTCAAAAACAATTCAAAACATGGGTTATTGATCAATAGGGGAAGACGGAGTTGAAGGGGACATTCTTATAAAGTTGTACGAACCACCTGTTATTCCTGGAGGAATATTCTTCCTTGTTCCGACTCTGGTATACCACCAAGAACCTTCGGCTCGGGACCCATCATCCGATAACAGGACTTCAAAGCCTCCTTCCCGATCATTCTCAGTTTGAGACCACGTGCCCTCCCAAAGCCCATTAGAAAAGAATGTGGTTTGAATCCGACCGCCTTGCCAATTATAGGTTCCATTGCCTTCTCGGTCCAACGTCGCACGATAGGATTTATCTTCTTCTTGAATTTCCCATACCCCGCTAAGATCTATAGCATCAAACCGTTGAACCAATCTCCTCTCTGGAATGGTCCCACCAGAGATTTCCCAATGCATTACTCCCTTCCCCATGCCTAACTCATTGATCTGAAACAATTTGATGCCAAAAGCCTGTTGTCCATGAAAGCCAACCCTGCTCCTTTCCCAATATTGAACCTGAACCACTTTAGGAGAAGAATCCCTATGAGAGGCCAGCGAATACTCTTCACTATTTAAGGGGACATTTGGACCGAGAAAACATAAAGAACATATGAGAATAACCAGTGGAGACACCATGCCACACCTTTTTATTCGAGAGTAAGGCTAAATCTACTCAGGTTGTGACCCAGAAATTTTCAATCTACTTCCAGGCGGCATTTGCCAACAAGGCTTCTCCCCCACAGGCAAGTCATAATCACGAACGCCAACAGAGTATTCCGCTCATACTTGTTCGTCAAGATACTGAGGGTACCGCCTATATTTTTTTATGTACGAAATCAAGGTGGGACTAGAGGAGGGTCACATTCAAATGATGAGGAGCTTAAAAGCGAAGAGAACGTTCCAACAAACAGTTGATGAAAAAACCAGTATGTTCAATGCCCACAAGACTTATGCACTTTTACCACTTGGCATCTGGAGGTGGCCAATCCAGCTCGGCTTGCCTGCCACAAAAAAAGCAGGAAATCCGATATCGGGCTTTTCTTCGGGGAGTTGGCAAAGAATGAAAGCGGACAGGAGAATGATCAAAAGGACAAATAGGCTCAAGATGGAGAAGGTGTTCGTCAATAATTTCTGTTAAGGATCCATTATCCCAGGGTGGGTCAAGTTCTTGGTGACCCGCAATGCAATCGGTCCATCCACATTGTTCACAATGAAGGTCAAAAACTTTTATTCGATCTTCTGGATGGGACTGTTCTATGGAAGCAACAGGACCTGAACAACCAGGAGTCCCACAAGGAATAGTCTCTTGACCCAGTGCTTTCACAAAAGGGACAGGTGCCCTCATGTTTCACCTCTTTTGAGCATTGATGGCAGTTCCACCTTCTATTTCCTACTATTTTCGAGTATCAAGGATCCTGTGGGGCCCGCAGGGCTGGATGTTCCTAAAAAAATTTCCCATTATCTTGATGCACAATTCTCCAAATTTGATTCCAGAGATATCTTATCATGGATGTAAAAATTTATCATTTACCCACACACCCATTCTAAAAGAAGGGCCCTTATCCCCAGAACCTCCCATCCCTCTACCTAATTGCATCGGTCGATAACCTCTTTGCTTTAGGTTTTGCGTAAAGGATTTTCCTGATCTTCATGACCTCTCATTAAAGGGCACCTCTAAAAACTGTCCTTTTCCGTGATGGCGGCGTCAGCCTCGTGCTCAAATCCTCATGTATGCGCCTATACACTGCGGTTTTCCGCGCGCGACTTCCTTGCCCTCCCACAAAAATCCTGGTTTTTAGAGGTGCCCTTTAATGAGAGGACAAGAACGCTTGAGATATTTCTTGCCTTTCTGCAACGAACACCAAAAACCCCTTTCAATAACCAGAAACGGGAAAGAAGGTCGTTTTGGTCCAACCCTACGACCCTACTTCAAAGTTTGGGGAGAATGGCCAGCACAAGAAATGGAGTGGGCCAATACAAGGCAGCCACCGAACATTCTGCCTTAGCTTACCAGCTATATGATTGATATTTGTTCTGTGGAAGATTTGAAAAAATTCTAGATTGCAAGCTACTCCAAATACTCGCCCTAAATTACGGAAAGGGCAAGAACTGCTCAAAAAGGCCGATTTCTCACGCCCAACCCGGTGTTCAAGGACCCAACTTCCCACGACCCAGATCGTAAGCAGCGAGGAGTGCAAAGAATCACGGAAATTGTTTGCTTGAAGACTCTTCACGTCCTCATGCCGGATTTTTTTAACAGTCACGTTTGGGAGTTTAGTCGAGAGTGCAAGAGCTTCTCCCTCCTGGAGAAGCCTTCATTCACAAGATGAAGACAGCCTTCCTGGCCATTCCATTTATCTGGGGATAAGGTCGATCTAATTTTTGCTCAATTCTAACTCAGTTGAGGCTTGGCCCTGACGGTTAGCAATCGCTAAAGCTAATCCTTCATACACCTTTCGAGCGGATTCCGACCAATCAGAATTAAAGGGGGCTCCACGGAAGGCGGCATCGGCAGCTTTCTTCTCATCATAGGTCAAATGACGGGTTGGTTTTTTATCAACATTCATGGCATCCTCCTTAAGGTTTGGTAGCTAAAGGTTGCGGATGTTTTTCCGCTGAGGTTCGCTTACCACAATTCAGACATGCGAAAAAATGAATGGCTAAACCTAATTCGAAATCAACGGCTCGTTCTACGAACATCGATCCTTGGCACTTATCACATATCCGCATGGTCATCCCCCTTCAACATTGAAGTCACACGTTGTTACCTTTCCGTGAGCAAAGGATGTGCCTGGAGAATGTGATGCCTCCCAAAGCGAAGCAACAAAGAAAAACAAGTAAAAACTCAAAAGTTTAGAGAAGAAAGCCTCTAGGTCAGATGGCCTTCGCTGAGCCAGGAGCAAAGAAAAAGTGTAAAGCAGTCAGACAAAGAAAGGGGTAAAAGAAAAGAGGGTTTCGATAAACCCCAATAAGGGAGGCGTGTTTAGACAAGTTTGTCTAAGTGTTAAATTTTTTGACTTTGGGGAATGTCCTTCCGATTGATACCTTAAAAACCAATGCTAGAAAAGCTGCAGTTGAAACAACCCTGCAAATTTCACCCTACACGGGAAAAGCCAGAAACCCAATCTGCGAGCCGGACTTGGCCCAAACAACGAAAAATTCAATCTGGCCTTTTTCCTGAGAAAACCCAGAAAGTCCTTACATGCAAGTTAAGGAACATTGTGGCAACTTCCTATTTTTTCTCAAAACTAATATGCGATTGATATTCGTGAATGGCCGCTGCTAACGCCTTTCCCCCTAAAGGGATATTCGCTTCTAAAGTATCTTCAATTTCCATGTCATCAATAATGACATCATACCGTTCTTGCACATTGGTTAATATGGCCCCCTGGCTCACTTGGCGGGGCATAAAAATTTCTTTCCATACTTCCTTTTCCACCAAACACACGTCTTTAAACCGCTCCAATAAGAGCGCTAATTTTTCTGGATCCGTTTCTTTCATGCTTCTGGTTTCTCCTTTGTCCTATCCATTTCAACCCAATGACCAATCGGCCTCCAATATTCTTCATAGCCTACTGGGAATCAAGGTTTGCATTCAAGGGCCCATACCCCCCTCCTCCAGGGGTTTCCATTCGAAGCCGATCGCCTGGCAGTAAGTCTAGAGTGACCTTTTCAGGAATTTCTGTTTCCTGTTGATTTCTGATCAAGAAGTTTTGACCTTTTTGAGCAGAATCACCTCCCCGTAACCCATAGGGGGCAAACCGGCGTCTTTCTGAAAGGATGGTGGCTTGTCCACCTTGCAGAAACTCTATCTCTCGACAGATTCCATCTCCGCCATCAAATTGGCCCTTCCCCCCGGACCCGCGTCGAATTCCATAATGAGTCACTCGCAGAGGGTAATCATATTCTAATGCTTCAATGGGTGTATTCATCGTATTGGTCATATGAGAATGCATAGCCGGTGACCCAACATATCCTTTCCCAGCCCCTACCCCACCCCCAATGGTTTCATAGTAGGCATAATGACGTCCGCGTTGACCATCCCATCCTCCAAGAGCAAGATTGTTCATGGTTCCCTGGCTCGCCGCAGGAACCTGATCAGGACAGGCTTGTGAGAGCGCACCCAGTAACACATCGACGAGCCGTTGGGAGGTTTCGACATTTCCGGCCGCCACCGCTGCCGGGGATTGAGCATTGACAACCGAACCTAAGGGTGCCACGACCGTAATGGGTGCCAGAGTCCCTTCGTTTGAAGGAATATCTTCACCCAGCAAACATTGGAACACATAGGCCACAGCAGAAACCGTAACGGCATACACGGCATTCACGCTCCCTTTTTGCTGAGGAGACGTTCCTGTAAAGTCGACCTCCACATGTTCTCCTTGAATGGTGACAGCAACCTGAATGCCAATGGGTTCATCCTTAACCCCATCGCCATCTAACCAATCCTCAAATCGATACACCCCATCAGGCAATTGCCCAATTCTGATCTTCATCATTGTTTCACTATATTGAATAAGTTCACCCATCTGATATTCAATGACCGATTGGCCATACCGGGTCACTAATTCCTGCATTCGACAAAGACCTGTGCGATTTGCGGCCATTTGAGCTTGAAAATCTCCCTCTCGCTCTTCCGGTGTTCGAACATTGGCCAATAATAATCGCAATAGGTCGTGATTATACGATCCACCCACTTGCAATTTGATGGGAGGAATAATCACACCTTCTTGATAGATCTCTTGTGCGATAGGCATAGACCCTGGAGAGATCCCACCAATATCCGCATGGTGGGCACGATTGGCAACATAACCGACAAGCGAACCCTCATCATCCGGCCGGGTAAAGATCGGAGATACCATCGTCACATCCGGCAAATGGGTACCTCCCTGAAAAGGATCATTCAAAATGACGGAATCACCAGGTGAAAAAGACATAGTGTCGACACACGTTTTCACCGATAAGGGCATCGCCCCCAGGTGCACAGGTATATGAGCAGCGTGGGCCACTAACCGCCCCCTTGAATCAAACAGGGCACAGGAAAAATCACACCGTTCTTTAATATTGGAAGAAAAGGCTGCCCGTTGTAACCGAACTCCCATTTCCTCGGCCACGGAGGAAAAAAGATGGTGGAAAATTTGTCTGGTAATAGAATCGGCCATATACAAACTCTAGGAAATCAGGCCTATAGCAATGATAAGATTGTGGTAACTATCAACGGTAGCCTGATCATGGTCAGAGAGGAGAGTGGTGGTATCATCCTGAACAATCAGAGCAGGACCATCCACGGAATTCCCTGGATGAAGCAACGCTCGGTCATAAACAGAAAGAGATCGTATGTCCTCATCCAACACGACAGGTCGACTCCCCACATTAGCATGCTGAGAACTTGAAGGGCCCAGAGGCGTGGGGAAAAGCCCTGGAGGAATGGTCTGACAGACGGCTTTCACCCGAATGGTGACCAGCTCAATAGGATGAGCTGCCTTACAAAATCCAAAACGTTCATCATGGGCCCGATCAAATTGATCTCGGAACTGAGGACCCATCGAAACACTCAATTCAAACGATTGTCCGACATACCGAATATCCAATTCCTGAAAAAATGAAAACTCCGACAGGGTCGGAAATTGTTTCACAATCTCGGCCTGACTCCGTTCCAACAGAGGACCGAATAGTTCTTGAACTCGTTCAAAAGAGAGAGTATCAGAACACATCACTGTTTGACTAAAATCCATAGTGGTATGGGCCACTAACATTCCCAATGCCGAGAGTGTGGAAGCCAAGGGAGGAACCAAAACCTTACGGATTCCAATGTTGTGTGCCAACTCACAGGCATGCAACCCTCCAGCACCACCAAATGACACTAAGAGACAGTCGCGAGGGTCATACCCTTTTTCAACGGACATGACCCGAAGAGCCCGCTCCATTTGGACATTGATGATATCAATGATTCCCTTTGCCATTCGTTGGGTACGAGTCAGCATGTTGGCCCCATCGGGACCCACATGTTGCGCCAAACGTTCTAAGGCTTTTTCTGTGGCCCTCGCGTCGAGAGACATTTTGCCCCCTAAGAGTCCTTCTGGGGAGAGACGGCCCAAACATAAATTGGCATCAGTGACTGTTGCACATTCTCCCCCAAGGCCATAACACACAGGGCCGGGATTCGCCCCCGCGCTTCCTGGTCCAACGCGTAACGCACCCCCCTGATCCACCTCAGCTAAGGATCCACCGCCGGCTCCGACCGTATGGATATCAATCACGGGTACACGAATAGGAAATCCACCAATTTTTGCCTCATTTGTGATAGGAATGGAGCTTGTGACCATTGAAACATCTGTAGAAGTACCTCCCATATCAAACGTCATGACCTGTTCAAATCCCGCCAACCTTGCCACATGACAAGCTCCGACGACTCCTCCTGCCGGACCGGATAAAATGGATCGAACCCCTTGTTGACCGGCTACAGATACAGGCAAACGACCTCCATTGGATTGCAGAATGTGAAATTCAGCCGGTGCCACTGCCTTGGCCAGTTTTCCAATATATCGATCAAGGACCGGAGAGACATAGGCATTCACCACCGTGGTGCTGGCACGTTCAAATTCACGAAATTCAGGGATCAGTTCATGAGAAGCTGTCACAAACCATCCCGCCTCTCGAATCTGATTCACCACGGTTCTTTCATGTGCAGAATTCACAAAAGAGAACAAGAAGGTTACCGCCACCGATTGCACATGATGGGTGCGAAGCCTATTGAGCACTTCTGTGATTTCTCCTTCCTCAAGGGGAGTAATCGGAACACCATTGGAATCAATTCGTTCAGTTATTTCGAAACAACAGTCGTCAGACACAAGAGGTTGAGGCCTTTCCGGAAACCAATCATACAAATTGGGCCGATTTTGCCGGCCAATCGTTAAGATATCCCGAAATCCGCGTGTAGTAATAAAGGCTGTTTTAGCCCCCTTCCGTTCCAATATGGCATTCGTGGCTACGGTCGACCCATGGATAATGAGACGGGGCTGTTCAGGCAGGAGAGATTGCAGCCCTTCTAAAACCGAACGGGAAGGATCTGCAACAGTAGACAACACCTTAAAGGCACGGAGGGAACCATTCGATTCATCATACACGACAAAATCGGTAAATGTGCCTCCGATATCAATGCCTACTTGAAGATGGGGAGCCATGAATTTCACCCAAGTCATTAATGAAAATGCGTATCGCGCTCACGAAACCTTACGTTCACTATAAACCGTTCAAGAGATAGGCTTTTGAGAAAAAGGGGAACGGCGGGAAGGCACGAACAGCGTTAGGACCTGAGAGAAAATAACTTGGACATATCGCGCCAAGATTTGGGTCGGATTTGGACGGAACGATTGAGAAAAACCCGAGGCATAGCACAGCTATGTTGAGGGTGTTTCGATTGAGGCCCGTTCAAAGATGGCCCGAAGATTGGATGCGAAATTGTTCAAGTTATTTACTCTCAGGTCCTAAGGAGGGGTAGGGGCGGTAGAGGGCCACGACAGCCGCTCCCACCTTCCTAGCACAATTATTTCATAGATTTCCGCGAGAACATGGCGAAACAACATTCCGATTATGACCAGGACTTCTTGTTGTTATATGATCTCGAACTGTGCACTATCTACTACGAGATTCGGGAGGAACTCTCTAACCCTGGCTTACCAGAACTCCGCAACACTGATGGGGATGAATTTCAGTCCACCAAGCTGTACTATACGCTAACATGCACGCCCCGCTAAACTCTGGATGCCCTCGTCACATTCGCCTTAACAGTGGACGCCGATGAATTAATCCAAGATGGGAAACAGGACGAGCGTGGAGAGTTGGTGTCCATTGAGTTTTCGTGGTTGAAAAAAGGGAACCAGCAACATGCAAGTTGGGATAATACCGTCATGGGCCATATTGTCATTAACCACGATCACCTCACCATTGATGTCAATTCCCAGGAACGGGCTGATGTCATCAAAGGCGAAATTGAAGTCCGGCTAGGTAATCAGGCCATGTTCCGTAACGCAGTGAAAGAGTCACCGAAAAAGATGCTTGAAGACATCGCCAACCGGTTGCCGGAGACCAGTGTGAGTCAGTCGCCAATCGCCCCGGATGTACAAGCTCTGCGGGAAGCCTTGGGAATGGAATGAAAACTGCTCAAGTATCTTAAGACTCGCGCAAAAATAACTTTCCATGTGCGTCATAGAAAAAAGACTGTGGAGTCCTGATGAGTTGTGTGTTGTGCAAGAAAGTCTCGTTCGAGACGGTTTCGGAAGTCGATGCTAAATCTTCTGAAAGATTGGTGGTGTCAATATGTACACATTGTGGTCTGGTACAACAAA
>CAZKRH010000366.1:0-7915 GCA_964555115.1 uncultured Nitrospiraceae bacterium
TTACTTGGATCTTTTCACAAAGGCTTTGTACACGCGTTTGGGATCAGCGTCTTCTTCTTCTAAGCCTACCCATTCGTGGCCGGTGGTTTCGCACCAGGCCGGCATATCTTTTTTGATGCCTTCGTCATCAGAGAGGACTTCGAGCACTTGGCCCATTTCGAGTGTTTTTATTTTTTTGGATGTGAGGATAATGGGCATGGGGCAGAAATACCCTAGCGTATCGAGTGTGATATCAGATTGAATCATGTGTGTGTCCTTATAAAAAAATATTGGATGTGATTCTTTTAAATAAACAAATTGACTGACCCGTTTTTGGCTTCCGCTAAATAGGTGGAGACTCCCGCCAGCTCGTCCACGCCATCGATCAAGGTTTCCTTAGAAATTCCCAACATCCCCAAGGTCGTCGTGCAGGCGATCATTTTGACGCCCAGGTCTTGTGCGGTTTCAATCAGTTCAGGAACGCTAGGCATGCGGTTGTCCTTCATCACTTTTTTCATCATGGTCGTTCCCAACCCGCCAAAATTAAATCGGGACAGAGGAAGGCTGTCGGCTCCACCCTTATTTAACATCCCAAACATTTTGCGTAACATGTCTTTGGCGGCGCTAGTGGAGCCTGATTTGCGAATGACATTCAATCCCCAGAAGGTAAAAAACATGGTGACGTGCATCCCCATGGCGGCCGCACCGGTGGCAATGATAAAGGCGGCCATGGCTTTATCCATATCTCCGCTCAGCAGGACAATGGTGACCCTGTTCGGTTTGGTTTCTTTAATTTGTGCAAGGGTGGCAGCAGGTTCTACGCTAGTTGCATTCATGTGGTCACCTATCTATAAAGGGTTGATGAGCGTTCGTTTTTTTATGACTATTTTATTGTAGTCAGATCGATCAAGAACTGCTAGTTTCTCTCGTCTTTGGATACGATTTCCCTAAGTTGAGATCACAGAAATTTCAAACATTTCAATATGTTTGACTATATAATGCTGCTTTTTTCCTTGTCAAGGAAAGATTGAAATTAGAGGAAATTACATAACTCCGTATCCCAAACAATGAGGTGTGGGTCCTTCGATGCACAAACATCTGATCGAATGTGTTCCTAATATTAGTGAAGGGCGGGACACTCAGGTTCTTGAGACCTTTCGACAAGTGATTCATCAAGTAGAAGGCGTCACTCTGTTGGATCATCATGTCGATCCCGATCATCACCGGAGTGTCTTGACCTTTGTTGGGGCACCAACCTCCATAGTCGAGGCGGCATTTGAGGTAGCGAGACTCGGAAGTCAAACCCTTGATATTCGACAACATGTGGGCGAACATCCTCGAGTGGGTGTTGTGGATGTGTTGCCATTTGTGCCACTTGGGGAGTCCACGATGGAGGAATGTGTGAGTGTGGCTCAGCAGGTCGGGAAACGGATTGGGTCAGAACTCGAGATCCCGGTCTTTCTTTATGAGTATGCCGCCTCAAACTCGCATCGAACGCGATTGGAAATGATCCGTCAGGGAGGGCTTCAGGAATTGGCTAATCGGATTGTTCACGATCACAATTGGCAACCAGATTTTGGACCCTCAGTTCCTCATCCCACCGCTGGTGTGGTTGCGGTGGGGGCCCGTCAATTTCTCATTGCCTATAACATTGTTTTGCGGTCGGAGGATGTCACGGTCGCTCACGCGATAGCGAAGTCGATTCGGACTTCCAATGGAGGATTGCCAGGGGTCAAGGCTATGGGGGTGGCACTCAAAAGTCGAGGCTTGGTTCAGGTATCGATGAATGTGACGGATTTTACTCAGACCCCTCTCTCTCTAGTGTTTCAGACGGTTCACCAGGAAGCGGCTCAATTGGGAATTGAGATCGAAGAAAGCGAATTGGTTGGGCTTATTCCCCAAGCTGCGGTCTCTCCCACCATGGCACAAGACCTTAAGTTTAGGAGTTTTCGTCCCGATCAAATCTTAGAAAACCGAATGAAAATCAAAGATGTATTTAGGTAATATATATTAGGTTAAAATATTTAATTCAACAGGAAAAATTTTGTACAGTTTCTTGCAGAATCCCCCTCGATTAAAGAGTCAAGTAGCGTGAAATTTCTGGAATCCGTTTATTGATCATGTTAGGGTTGTAGAAGGAAATACACAGGCTTTCCTGAAAATCTCATTCACTCACGGCTGACCCATAGCCGTGCACACGAAGGGTTGGCAAATGACAACACAAGAGGCACGGGTGCAATTACGGGAAAGTAAATTTGGACACATGACCGTTGGGCAAGTGATGGAAAAGGAAGTCCAATCTGCCCATAAAGAAGATGTGGCAGAGATGGTGGCCTCCATGATGATGGAGGGGTTTGGCTCCGTTCCCATTGTCGATGATGCCAATCGGTTAACGGGGATTGTGTCTGAATTCGATTTACTGAATGCCCTTCGGAAAGGACGACAATTAACGGAAGTGCGGGCAGGTGAGATTATGACGCCCAACCCGATTTCCGTGACTCAAGGCACGGATATCCTCACCGCCATTGATGTTCTTCAGAATAACCATCTCATTCGGGTTCCGGTGGTGGATGGAGCAGGGAAGTTAATAGGCATTGTGGCTCGACGAGATATTCTCCGAGGGTATTTACATTCTCATGATTAAACTGAATTAGAAGTCATCCCCCTCTTTTCTTTCTCCCTCTAACTGGTATATTCTCCCGACAATTTGCCTCTCTATGGGGCTGTTGAAAAATTCCGCCAGCGGCGTTCCTTAGAGTCGTCTCTCGTTGCTCGTTCCTTGTCGCTAGTGAATGAGAAACCGAAAAGTCTTTTTTTTACGAGCGACGAGCAACAAGCGACACAATCAATCTAATCTTTATTATGGTAGGGCTATTGATATGCAGGTGTGGGCACAACGAATTATAGGCGCTCCCATTTTTGAGGTTTGCATCATTACTTTGATTCTCCTCAATGGGGTCATTCTTGGGATGGAGACCTCTCCTCACCTAGTCGCTCAATTTGGCTCTTGGTTCACATTGGGCAGTCAGGTAATTTTAGGCATGTTCATTGTAGAAGCCCTGTTGAAACTCACGGCGGTGGCCCCTCGAGTCATTCTTTATTTTCGTGATGGGTGGAATGTTTTTGATTTCTCGGTCATTGTCTTTTCGTTAATTCCCGCTACTGGGCAGTTCGCCATGGTGGCCCGGTTGGCTCGGTTACTTCGTGTAGTCAGGTTAATTTCCACCATACCGGAGCTACGGCTTATCGTGTCCACATTGGTTCGCTCGATCCCGAGCATGGGACATGTCATGTTGTTGATGAGTATCATTTTTTATATTTATGCCATTACCGGGTACCAATTATTTCACGAGCATGATCCGGTTCATTGGGGAACCTTGGGCATGTCACTCCTGACCCTGTTTCGAGTGGTGACCCTCGAAGATTGGACCGATGTGATGTATATCGCCATGGAATGGCATCCTGGGTCCTGGATATTTTTTGTGAGTTTTGTGGTGCTGGGCACGTTTGTCGTCATTAATTTATTTATTGCGGTGGTCATCAATAATTTAGATGAAGCGAAGACTGAACGGCTTCGAGAATCACAAGGTCCAATCACACAAGAAGAAATTTTGCAGGATTTACGGGATACCCAAAAAGCACTAAAAAATTTGGAAGAACGATTAGGACGGGTCAAGACTAGGGAAATCCGGGATGCATGAGTGTCCACACCCACGGTGCTCTTCTCTAGCTCTCAAACAGTTGAAGCGTTTCCTCCAGAATAGATTGATCATTTTTCCCTAACCACGATAAGCGAATAGCGGGAATTTCCCCTTCAGGGTAGGTCGTAAATTGTTTCACGATTATGTTCCATTTATTATGCAGTTTATTGTAGAAATTCGAGTGGTCCTGGTGCTGAAATGACAAAATGCCAGGTGCATGTGGGCCATCCCACTCCTTCACCTGAATGCTTGGCTGGTTTCTCATCCGATATTTGGCTTGAGTCCGTAATGCTTCCTGTTCCTGGTTCTGTAGCCCGCCCTGATTTTTAATAGCACAAGCTTCTGCTAGTCCTGCGATCAATCCAATGTTATGCGTGCCAATCTCCCAGCGAGTGGCTGGGGGCTTTCCTACCGCTTGGACTTCTTTTGCAAATTGTGGGTTGCGATCATGAAATCGTTGATTTATGACCAGGGCTCCGGTTCCTAATGGTCCCTGACACCATTTGTGTCCTGTAAAAAAATATATATCGTATCCCAAGGTCTTAAGATCCACGGGGATATGTCCAACGGCTTGGGCTCCATCAATGATGAGAAGAATATTGTTCTCCTTGGCTATGTCGGCAATCTCTTCAAGAGGAAAAATTCGTCCATCTACATGGGAAACATGGCTCAAGACTAGGGCACGAATAGAATGAATTTCGGTTAACTGTAGAATGTGGTCAAGAAAAATTTTGGGAGAGGTTGGGGAAACGATGTAGAGGGGAACACCTCGTGTTTCAAGAATGCGGAGTTCTCTCAGAATTGATGGGTTCTCATGGGACGACGTAATAATCCCATCCTGTGAACTCCAGTCAAGAAAGGACAACGTCAGGTAATGGGCCGTAGAAGCGTTGGAAACAAACGCGATGGAGTGATGGTCTTCGACGTTGAGGAGAGTAGCGACCTTTTTACGACAGCCATCGACTTTTTGAAGATACCAAGCAATACCAGCCTCGGAGTACAAATAATCTTTGAACTCGGTCAGGGTTTGATTGACTGCCTCTTCAACCTGAGGATGGGTTGGGCAGAGTGCTGCATAATTTAAATATTTCATCACAGGAATTAATTCGTCGTTTTCTTTTGCCCCCAGGCGTTGTACTCAGGCCAACGTCCGACACAAAGTTTGGAGAGATCTGTCACTTGTTATGAGTCAAATATAGGCTTTGCGTTTGCATTTTACTAGCGACAAGCAACTAGCAACGAGAGACGATCCATAAGTATGCCGCTGGAATGGTTTCAGCATTCACTGGCACTATGCTATAAATGGTGGGGAAAACTAAGGAGTGCTTAAGGTTTTTTCGCGAGAGCAAGAGCCATTAATTGATCAGAATCAGTAAACCATTCGAGGAGGTCAAACCCACATTGGGCAAGAAGCTGTTCGGTTCGAGGTCGGTCGTATTTAGTACTAATCTCAGTGAGAATTTCTTCGCCCTCTTTTACATGGAGCACCATGTCGAGTTTGGGAATGTGAATGGTCTGGTCTTCCCGGGAACGAAGATGCATTTCGATGCGATGGTGTTGGGTGTTGTATCGTGCCACATGCTCAAATTTCTCGACATCAAAGGTTGCCTCTAACATGGTACCAATGACCAGAAGTATATTTTTATTGAATTCGGCGGTGATGCCGGCGCTATCATTGTAGGCAGCTTCTAAGCGATCAAGATCAGTTTCGAGTTGGACTCCCAATAAGAAAAAGTCTCCACTCGCCATTTCATCGTAAATGGAGGACAGAAATTGTGGAGCCGCTTGTGCATCGAGATTCCCAACGGTTCCTCCCAGAATGATGACGAGTCGTCGGCCACCGTCGGGGATATGTTCCAAATGGGCTAAAAAATCTCCCACCACCCCATGAATCTGAAGACCTTCGTATTCATTCACTAACTCCTGGGCTACGCGTCTGACAATGCCTTCGCTCACATCAAAAGGGACATAGAATCGGAGTTGGTTGGCTTGTTCCATGGCGTCAAGCAAGACACGGGTTTTTGTCGCCGCGCCAGAACCGAGCTCCACGAGTTCATCAGCTCCCGTAAGTTTAATTATCTGATCCGAATGGGACATGAGAATTTTATATTCCGTGCGGGTTTGGTAATACTCAGGGAGTGTACAAATGCGTTCAAATAATTCCGAACCACGATCATCGTACATGTATTTTGTAGGAAGAGTTTTGGGTGAGGATAACAGTCCAGACCGTATTTCATCCCGTAGGAGGTCAGGATCTTGTTTGGTCATATGAACATCAATAATGATATTGTCTGTGGTTGTGGTGTCACTCATGGTTCCCCCAGAAAAACCCAATAAAGTGGTCAGTCAAGAAATAGTTGCTCCACATGACTTCGGAAGCCATGGTCATCCACTGACACCCCACTGAAGGAACCCACAGTAATAGAAATCATTTCCAGAAACGGAAAATGATAATTAGGGGGAAACCAACGGGAAGGGAATGAGAGGATTGCTATTTTCAATATATCTGGTTTTGAGTACTCCCTGCAAGAACAAAATCATTGAAATGAGGGAGGAAGGAGAAGGAGTTGATTACCGTCGTGCTTCTAGCCCTGCCGGTTTGACTATATTTTCTATCAGTCCTAATCCGCCATCTACGGCTACAGCTAAAAGCGCGGCGGGGATCGCACCCGATAAGATAATCGTGGTATCAGCAAGCTGAAGGCCTGAGACAATGGGAACGCCCAAGCCTCCGGCTCCAATGAAGGCGGCGAGTGTCGCCGTGCCAACCGTGATGATGCCAGATGTTCGTACTCCAGCCATGATGATGGGAGCAGCCAGGGGAAGACGAACCCACTGTAAAATTTGCCATTCGGTCATGCCTAGGGCACGGGCAGATTCCACGGCGTGGGGGGCGGCATCACGTAATCCCGAATAGGTGTTACGGAGGATGGGAAATAATGAATAAATCCACAAGGCCATAATCGCTGGAAGGGCTCCTACTCCAAAAAATGGAATCATAAAGGCTAAGAGAGCAATGGAGGGAATGGTTTGGGTCATGCCAACGAAACGAATCATGGGTTCTGCCCACCGTGAGTGTCGTTCGAGTAGGAGTCCAAGTGGAAGTGCTAAGATAATCCCTAAGACCAACGCGGTTCCAGCCAACGTGATATGTTCCACCAACCGTTGGCCCAGGGCTTCCCGATGTTCCCACAGGTAGAGCCCCAACCCTTCTTTTTTGGTGATGGGATGTGGTGTGGTTGTGACGGTGTCCAAGAGTCCAATTTTTTGGAGGGCGTCCTGAGCCACCTGTTCAATGGAATCCCCCTTTTCTTGAAGTCGGAGGTTGAGGGTGCGCATGTAGGGCGCATCAAAAGCATTGGCTAACAAGCCTAAGACCGTACCAATTTCCGGATGACGGGTGAGTGTCTCTCCACGGATTAATGCAGCGGCTTCATAGGGCGGGAAGAATTGTTGGTCGTCTTCTAAAACCGTCAGGTCAAAAACGGCAAGGCGTCCATCTGTGGTGTACACATCTAGTACATCAATAGCACCGGATTCAGCGGCCTGGTATTTTAAGGCTTGTTGCATGCCTTGCACCTGCTGGAAATGAAGACCATACACCGCTTCAAGGCCAGGGAGCCCATCCAATCGCTTAATGAATTCATAGCCTAACCCGGCTCGAAATTGAGAGGCGACTTTGGCGAGATCAGAAATGGTACGGAGCTGGTAGGTCTTGGCATGTGTTCTTGGAACGGCGAGGGCATAGGCATTTTCAAATCCCAATGGACTGAGCCACCAAAGATTCCAGCGATGCAGAAATTCCTTTCGGACAATTTGTAAGGCGGTCCGTGGGTCCCCGGTAGGCTCCTGTTGTAATATGCTGACCAGACCCGTGCCAGTATATTCGGGGTACACATCAATCGCTCCTGTTTTGAGAGCCTCAAAGCAGACTTGAGTTCCTGCGAGCCCGAGCCGTCGATCGACGATCAAGCCAGTTCGTGATTCCAGTAATTGGGCAAAAATTTCGGCTAATAATTTACTTTCCATAAAGTTTTTTGATCCCACCACAATGTGTGAAGGCTCTGGATTGCTCCAAGAAAAAGAGGAAGAAAAAAACAGAAAGAGTCCAAGGATGAGCAGGGCAAGAATTTTGACAAAGCAAGATTTGACCATTTTACAATCGATGAGGTCGTGCATGTTCCAATCATGCGTGCACGTCCTCGTTCGCAGGTTGATGCGTCAGTTCATCTGGT
>CAZKRH010000367.1:0-12839 GCA_964555115.1 uncultured Nitrospiraceae bacterium
CTGCCCAAACCATCTTACTTCGGAGGGTTTGGGCAGCAATAGCTGCCTATTCTTTACTTGTCTGCCCCCAAAACAGCATGGTACGATTTCGGTTCGTTGGTCGTTTCTCTTGTTTTCCATAGATCATTGGGTTCCTTTTGAGGGGCCCAGTTGTTCGTTTGGTGTTGGTTTTTCAAGGATATCCTGCATCTGCCTTCTCCCTATATGAACAGCCACACCTCCACAGCTAGGACTCTTTGGTTATTCCATGATTGAATCTCACGGCGGCGTCCCCACACTTTCCGAAGAGTCTAGTGACCCCTGCGTGAAGGTTCACTTTCCCCGATGGCAGTCTATTCGTGAGCATCTTTTGAAAAACGGTGTCTTCAACCACGACGATCCTCCTTGGCTGCTTTCTCCTGACCCCTTTCCTCTTTCGTCCGAGGATCTCGCGTTTTTTGAATCTCTCGGCCAGCATCTCTTCACGTTTAATCAGGCCATCAATCGTCTGTACCTGGATAGCCTTCGGGGATCACAACCTGCTTGGGTGCATCGGTACCTAGATCAAGGCAAACCTGCGGAGTTGCTTGGATTTGCCCAGATGAAACGATTTCGGGATCTCACCCCTGCAGTCATTCGGCCTGATGTCATCCCCACCGACCAGGGCATGAAAATCACTGAGCTTGATTCTGTGCCAGGTGGCATAGGAATTACCGGCTGTTTATCTGCCGCCTATTCCACATTGGGCAGTTCCCTGATTGGCGGTAATGAGGGAATCCTCCAAGATTTTGCAGGGATGCTGCGAGCCACTATGAAGGAGCAGCCAGGCGTCGTGGCGATTGTGGTCTCTGATGAAGCCGAAGGGTACCGTGCGGAAATGACGTGGGTCGCGAGGGAATTAACCCGATTTGATATTGAGGCCTATTGTCTCCATCCACGGGATCTCCGATTCACCGAAGAGGGCTTGTTTGTCGCCGGTTCGAATTCGGACAAACCCATTGCGCTTCTGTATCGATTTTTCGAGCTGTTTGATTTAAAAAATATTCCCAAGTCTGAGTTGATCATGTATGCCTTAAAGAAAGGGCGTGTCGTGGTCACTCCTCCCTTCAAACCGTGGATGGAAGAGAAATTAGCGTTTGCGCTTCTTCACCACCCCATCCTTGAGTCGTTTTGGGCCAAGGCGTTAGGAGCCTCAACTTTTGAACTTCTTCTCAATCTTCTGCCTCGAACGTGGGTTCTCGATCCAGCACCTTTGCCACCATCCGCCGTCATTCCCAATCTTCGGATGGGGCATCATGCGATTTCCGACTGGAGAATGTTGGGGATGGCCACTCAAAAACAACGGCAGTTTGTCATTAAACCCTCAGGGTTTTCTGATTTAGCCTGGGGCAGTCGTGGGATTTCTGTGGGCCATGATCTCCCTCAAACGGAATGGTCTGCGGCGATCGATCATGCTTTGGACACGTTCTCCACCACACCATCGATCCTGCAGGAGTTTCATAAAGGCAAACAGTACGACCAGATGTATTACCATCAAGAGACTCAAGCATGCCGAATCCTACCCGGACGGGTGCGGCTTTCTCCTTTTTATTTCGTCCAGAACCAGCAAGCTACCCTTGCAGGCATCTTGGCCACCCTCTGCCCCAAAGACAAGAAGGTGATTCACGGCATGCGGGATGCTATTATGGCCCCCTGTACTTTGCAGGCCCCCACCAACATGGTATCGTAATATTCCCTCATATGGAGAGACTCACTGTTCTATGACCCTGTACCACACCGAATGGTGCCCGGAATGTGCCGAGGTACGCGAAAAGCTTGAAGATCTTGGCATCATCTATGACAATGTGATTGTTCCGGACTTTCGTCCCATGCGGGAGGAGGTCATAAAAGTCTCCGGTCAGAGTTATGTACCTGTACTGGTGAACGGGGATACCGTATTGACCGAAACCGCTGATATTTTGGAGTATCTTGACTCACAGACCCCGAATCCGTAAGAAAGAAGGTACCACAGCCAGACATCCGGGACCCAGCCTTTCTCCTTTGCATTTTCTATGTTCACCACGATAACCATCTACTCTCATAACATGTGAGGTTTTCTTCATGGAAGATTGGAAGCAAGTTCTCGCTAAGAGCATTACAAAACCCGAAGACTTAGCGCGGCATCTCGGGGTCGATCCCAAAGAGATCGAAGATGTGGTGGGAAAATATCCTATGCGGATTACCCCCACGGTCCTGGCGACCATTAAAGAAAAAGGGGATGCTATTTGGAAACAAGTCGTCCCGGAAGCCATTGAAATGGAGGACTTCGATGCCCCGGATGATCCACTCGAGGAGGACACCGATAGTCCAGTCCCACATCTCGTGCACCGCTATCCGGATCGTGTGTTACTCATGGTGACGAACCAATGTCCCATTTATTGCCGGTTTTGTACCAGGAAACGATTGGTGGGAAAACCCGGCTTCCTGAAAAAGGGTGAGCTGGATCGTGCCATTGCCTATTTGCGTGAACATACCGAGGTCCGAGACGTGATTCTTTCGGGAGGCGATCCCTTACTTCTCCCAGACAATTTACTTGAACGCATTTTGAAAGCGCTGCGCACCATTCCCCATCTGGAATTGGTTCGGATCGGGACACGTGTTCCCGGCACTCTTCCACAACGGATTACCCCGGAACTGTGCGAGATCATCAAGAAATATCATCCGATTTATATGAACCTCCATTTCAATCATCCCGATGAATTGACACCGGAGGTCAAAGAGGCCTGTGAGCGCTTAGCTGATGCTGGTATCCCTCTTGGAGCCCAAACGGTGTTGCTGAAGGGAGTCAATGATGACCCCGAGGTCATGACACGCCTGATGCATCAATTGTTATTAGCTCGGGTGAAGCCTTATTACCTCTATCAAGCCGATCTGACCAAGGGTACCAATCATTTCCGCACGTCTGTAGAAACCGGCATGCAAATCATTCAAGCCCTTCAGGGTCACACGAGTGGAATGGCTGTTCCACATTTTGTGATCGATGCTCCGGGTGGTGGTGGGAAGATTCCCATTCTTCCTACTGAGTACCTGTTGAATCTCGATGAGAATGGTGCCGTTTTGAAAAATTACGAAAATAAGACCTATCACTATCCGCAGCCTGATCACAATCGACGGGAGCTGCCCATGGTTGCAGTCTCGTCTGGCGGAGATTTTTGCTCGAACGGAGCCATGGATCCCCTCTAATGACTACCATCCCCTCAGGTATTCTCCCCTTTCAGCATCTTCGAGACTATGTGTCACAAGGGGTTATCACCGCTGATCCCGCTATTGAAGATCAGCAGTTTCAACCGGCCAGTCTGGATCTCCGGCTCGGGACAAAAGCGTACCGACTACTGAGTAGTTTTCTCCCCGAACAATCCGATATCACCACCCGACTCAATGTGATGGATCTGTACCAATCTGATCTCGTGATGTATGAAATGGATTTACGGGACGGGGCGATTTTGGAAAAAGGGCATGTCTATCTGGTGCCCTTATTAGAAGAATTACATCTTCCACCAAAAATTCGCGGCAAGACCAATCCGAAAAGCTCCACTGGACGGCTGGATATTTTCACTCGGGTCATTACCGATCTCAATGTCGGATTTGATGAAATCCGCCCGGGCTATTCCGGCCCGCTCTATTTAGAAATTGTTCCCCGATCCTTTACCATCCGGGTGCAAACAGGTTTAGCCTTAAACCAACTCCGACTTATTTCTGGACGTCCCACGATTTCGGATACTGACCTTCGTCTCGCTCATCGGAAGACTCCGTTGCTGTACCATAATGGTGATCCAGACCTCCCGAATGCCCCACTCGCTCCCCGCGAAGCCCGGATCAACCAGGGACTCTTTCTGCGTGTGGATCTTCAGGGAGGAGACGACTCACCAGAATCGCTTGTCGGGTATCGAGCCAAAAAAAATAGTCATGTCATTGATTTATCCAAGATTGGGCAATACTCTGCGTTAGAATTCTGGGAACCTATTCCCCGCTCGCATAAGGGCACTATCCTGTTAGAACCAGAGGAATTCTATATTTTAGCCTCCAAGGAACGAATTCAGGTTCCTGCTGGCTTTGCCTCGGAAATGGTCGCCTACGAAGCGGCGTGCGGTGAACTCCGCACCCACTATGCAGGATTTTTTGATCCGGGATTTGGGGTGAATAGCGGCCCACGGAAAGGCACGCAGGTAGTGCTGGAAGTCCGCCCTCATGATGTCCCCTTCCTCATTCATGATGGCCAAACCTTTTTTAAAGTGATGTATGAACGCATGTCCGCGATTCCTGATCATTTGTATGGGTCTTCCCTTGGCTCATCGTATTATGCTCAAGGGCTCACGCTAAGCAAACATTTTAAATGGTAATTCATGTCGCCTGATACTGATCCTAAACACGATCCTCTCCACGCTCCACCCACCCGTAGTGGGCCAGACAGCGATCCACCGCCTCAACTTCGTGAGGATCATGATGATGATCGCCAAATGAAAGTGGGCATGAAAATGGTGGGATCGGCCATGGTGTTTATCGGATTTATTCAAGTCTTCATGTCCGCGAGCACTGGAGCCGAAATTACGGTGTTTCCCCTGATTTTGTATTTTACGGGTCTTGCGCTGTGGGCGTATTCTTCTATCGAAAATCCGACGGTGAAATATGCGGTCATCGCGGCTTCCACTGTATGCGCATTGGGGTTCTTTCATTTAGGCGAGGTGCTCTTTTGGCATAAATATATTATTTATTGGGGAACCATCGGTATGGTGGTGTATTTCATGTTCCAAACTCCGAAAAAACCCCCTGAGAGTTCCTAACTTCATCTTTTAGTATTTGTCGCGAACGATCGGGGCACTTGGTTTTTCTCCTCCTTATCATTGACTCCTGTTTCAACTTAAAACTCCCTCTGTTTCCCTTATCCTAGAAACAGCAGTTGGATCACGAAAGTCTGCACACGTTCTTCATGCACCTAGAGAATTGTAAAAATCTCTCATCACCCAGAAGGTGACCACAAGTTTTTAAAATCCCCTATGCACATAAATCCCTTGCACAGCTTTTTCGCGCCCAACTGCCGTTTCTAGGATTATGACTATTGGTGTAGTCATTCCCCTCTACAATGAAGAACACTCGATTTCTCAGACGTTGGAGGCTCTTTTTCCTCATTCTTTCCATGAATTAGTGATTGTTGACGGAGAAAGCACCGATGGAACGCTCCCCCTGGCTCGCTCTCTTTGTCGGGGACAGGATCAGATCACTTTCACAATTTTATCCTCACCCCAAGGTCGTGCCCGACAAATGAACGCTGGTGCCGCTAACATGGAATCCGAGATTATCCTTTTTCTCCATGCGGATACTCTGTTGCCCTCTCAAGCATCTTTCGTCATTGAACAGGCTCTTTCGGATCCTTCCTGTGTAGGAGGACACTTCGATGTGCAATTTGCACAAGATCAGGGGTATGCGTGGGTCGTGAGTCGCATGATGAATATCCGCTCTCGCCTGTCAGGCATTGCGACCGGTGATCAAGCCTTGTTTGTCAGAAAATCAGTATTTGAAGAATTGGGTGGATTTGCGGAAATCCCGATTATGGAAGATATTGACTTCACCCGACGCCTTAAACGCATTGGACAACTTGCTGCGCTTCGGTCCAAAGTGACAACATCATTTCGACGCTGGGAGCAGCAGGGACCTTTGCGTACGATCCTTCTCATGTGGGCCCTGCGAGGGTTATTTTGGTTGGGGTTGAATCCGCATGCTCTCTATCAGTATTACAAAACTGTGCGCTAATTGCTTCTTCTTCCTACGAGCTTCTTCATGGGAAAACACAAACGCCACTGGACCTCACGTCAAGGGGGTGGCTCC
The DNA here is from genome assembly GCA_964555115.1 of uncultured Nitrospiraceae bacterium. GTDB lineage: Bacteria > Nitrospirota > Nitrospiria > Nitrospirales > UBA8639 > CAZKRH01. The sequence goes on from CAZKRH010000367.1 coordinate 5,842, forward strand.
TCTTCCTCCCAGGCTGCCTCCACGTGTGTCATTATTTTTTCGAAGGCTCCTATTCCCGGTGAGGTAAAAACTCGCTTGTGTCCTCCTCTCACTCCCGATGAAGCGGCCAGTTTACATGGCAGCATGGTGTTGGATCTAATAGAACGCACCAAACGGTGCCAAGGCGTCCACCGACTCTTGGCATGCTCGCCTTCCCTTGACCATCCCTTTTTTACAACGGTTGGCTCCCGCCATGGCTTTCAACTCCTCAATCAAACTGGGGAAGATTTGGGGAGTCGTATGCACCACGCCATCCAAACTAGCTTTTCCCAAGGATTTCAGAACGTCATTCTCATTGGCACCGATATCCCTTCTCTTCAATCTTCTATTGTCAAAGCTGCCCAGGACCAACTCGTCGATCATGATGTGGTTTTAGGGCCCACCTATGATGGCGGATATTATTTGATTGGACTCCAGCACCCTCAAGCCGATCTCTTTACAAATCTTCCCTGGTCTACCGATCAGGTATGTTCCCTGACCAGGTCCAAGGCCGGTACTTTGGGCCTTTCGGTTGGAGAACTCCAAACCGAACGAGACCTTGATACCCTTGATGACCTTCAACACCACCTTCAGGTATTAGATGGTCCACAATCATCGTTGATCTCCCTTCGTACCCAAGGAGTGCTCCGCACGTTACAAGGGCGGCTGTCTAGCCGAGGGCCTGTTCATTCTTCGCCTGAGTAACTTTCCTTTGATTCCATTGACCCTTCACGGAGGTAATTATTATGTCAGGACAGGTGGCCGTCATTACCGGAGGAGCTAAAGGAATCGGTCGCGGTATTGCCCTAGACCTGGCATCCAAACACTGGTCTATTGCTCTGTGTTATCGAACCAGCCAACAGGATGCTCAGGCAACTGAACAGGAAATTATTCGACGGGGAGGCCAAGCTCTGACGCAGCAATGCGATGTTTCACAACCCGAAGCGTGCAGAAAATTCATCCACCACGTAGAGAGTACTTGGGGAAAAATTGATGCCCTGATTAACGGAGCGGGGCCCTACCATCGCGTGCCTCTTTTGGAGGAGACAGATGAGGGTTGGACAGAAATGTTTGACCATAACCTTCATCCGATTTTTTATTTGGCCAAAGCCGTTGCTCCGGGGATGCAATCTCGCAAATCTGGACGGATCATTTCTTTTGCCATGGCGAATGCTGACAAAATGGAAGCGCAACCCCAGGTGACAGCCCATTATATTGCCAAGACCGGTATCCTCATTTTGACCAAAACCCTCGCGAAAGTGTTGGCCCCGCATGGGATCACCGTAAACGCCATCTCTCCCGGCTTTATTGATTCTGGAAGTGCCCCACCAGGGGAATTGGATGGGATGGGGAAAAAGATTCCCGCCGGCTATGTGGGGACAATCAAAGATACGATCACTGCCGTGACTTATCTCTTATCCGATGAGGCCCGTTACATTACGGGCACGAATATTCACGTGAGTGGGGGATGGGGGATTTAACTATCAGTAAACCTGGTTGGTAACGGGGATTTCTGTGTCTCATGCTAAAAACTTCTTCAGGTAATTCTTCTTATCGCTGAAAGTACTTCTTCAAAGCACTTGTAAATTTTCAATCAAAGGCCTTCCGGCATGGCCGAGCAGTGCAGCCAACTCCGGAGTTTTCGGCGAGCACTGTCTGAGCGCAGCGAGTTGCGCAGCCGCCGGAGCTGGCGAACCGCACAGGGGACCCGCAGGGCCACGACGGGGCAATAATGGTTTTGGGTCCTTTTGCCGAAACAAAAGGACCTCGACGGGCAGGGACGAAACCCCGCAAATTAAAGTCTTATGGAATTGTTAATTCAGCCTGGTTGGTTATGTCAACTCTATCCGACAACCAAAAGTCAGGAATCTCATCACTGTTTTCTATCCATTGAATTCCAAACACCTGTGAAAAATGTTCAGCGATTTTTTTTCGTACCAGACCCATGCCCACCGAAAATCCCAATTCTTTCTCCATTGACGTAACTACACACCCCTCAATTCCGCATGGAACAATTTTCTCAAAAGGGACAAGGTCCACATTGGCATTGAGAGCAAACCCATGCATGGTGATTCCCCTTTTAATTTTTACACCTATCGCCGCAATTTTCTGAATGGTTTGAGCCGCGCCTTGAACCCACACGCCAGGGCACTTCTCTCTTCGTTCTCCCTGTATTCCCCAATCAGCCAAAACCCGAATCAGCACTTCTTCTAACATTCCCACATAGGACTTTGGGCCAGGACAATACGTCCGCAGACTCAGAATCGGATATCCCACCACCTGCCCTGGACCATGGTAGGTCACCGATCCTCCTCGCTCAATTTCACAAATTTCAATTCCTTGTTGAAGCCACCGTTCTCGGTCCCCGCCCCAATGGTGTGATTTCGTCGATCTCCCTAGAGTTAACACGGAATGATGTTCTAGAAGGAGTAAGTGATCAGGGATATGTCCTTCGATTCGCTTCTGAACCCCTGCCCATTGGTAGGCCCAAGCGGTTTGAAATGTGGTGATGGGAAAATTCAGAAGGGTTCCCCTGTGTTCTAATGATCTCGTTACCCAATCTTCTTTCATATCTTTGCCATGAATTTTCTGAACGTTAGGATTTTCCTATTCCTACTGTCTTTGGAATCTATGGCAATATCTGGCAGGAGAGATATGACCCTGGACTATTCCCAAAAAACCCCTTGGATTTTGACCAACAACAATTATACTTCCGGAACCCGTTTCTTTCCTCGAATCATAACCTGCACATCATGAATGATAAAACCCTTTTCCGCATCAGGGTGAACCTGCACCATGCTCAGTGGAATATCAATGAGCTCACCGGTTGATTCGTCCATGAAATGGTGGTGCGGGGTTGTGTTACGATCATAAATCACCTTCGTCGTATGAGGAAGTTTAAATTCTTGAACCAACCCACCCTGAACAAACACATTCAAGGTGTTATACACCGTGGCCAGACTAATATTGGGAAAATTTCTATCTACCCAACCTTTTACGTCCTCCGCTGTAGAATGATTTGACTGCCCTAAGATGAAACTTAAAATCGCCATTCTCTGGGCGGTAGGGTGAATACCCTCCGACTGTAAAATTTCCCGTAATTCCTGTGATGTGGCTTGATCCATCCTCAGCAATTTACTCACGAATAATTATAATTATTAAAAAACTAGAATAATTCTAACATTTTCATGAAAATACCCTCAATAAATTTTACTTATTCCTCAGTGTCCTAGGTATTTTTACAGATTATTTAGAATAACTCTACGGTGGGAAACTTGACAGGAAGGAAGGGCAGAAGGGAAAATTTTTGAGCGGCAAGAAAAGTTGGGAGAAAGAGCCCAAAAAATATCGGGAGCAGGTCCCCCCTGCTCCCGATATCCATGGCGCCAAAGCTAACCAATTATTTTTTAGCTTTTGGTCTAGCTTTCGAGGCAGTCTTCTTGGCCGGCGCTCTTTTCTTAGCCGCAGGTCTCTTGGCTGCAGCCTTCTTTGCTGGCGCTTTTGTCTTAGCCGCAGGTCTTTTAGCCGCAGCTTGTTTCTTAGGCGCAGCTTTCTTGGCTGGCGCTTTTTTCTTTGCAGTAGCCAATTCTCTCACCCCCTTCCTCTGTTTTTACTGATTTTTATTTCACCTACCGATTCCCATGATCTCTATCGGCAAGTACCAACAGCCCAGGACACTGGACTCCTTTCCCCGAACTAACAGTTATAGGGAAATTCATGTTCTTGTAACCTTTTTTATCCCCTGTCTATAAAAAACCATCATCTATACATGGGCTAAGTGACGCCGACTTTATAGATGTGTAATGTCCTTTCTTGAGGTAGGTCCCCTCAAAAATCTGTAGGGAACAGAAATTATTTTTTCTTGGGTTTTGCCCTAGCTTTAGCGGCAGGTTTTTTCGCTGGGGACCTTTTCGCCGCGGCCTTTTTCTTTGGTGCAGCTTTTTTCTTTGGCGCGGCCTTTTTGGCAGCTGGGTTTTTCTTGGTTGTAGCCAATTGACTCACCTCCTGTTAAAAATGTGGCTCCTTCTTAAGCCACCCAAATCCTTACACGACCCGTGTAAGGGGTTGCTCTGTCTTTTCAATTCCCACAAAAGTATTTGGGGCCACTTTTCGAAACCGTGAATCCCGCTTCAAGGACGTCGCAATGGAGGTCACCGGGGTCTTTCCTCGAATCTGTAGGCCCCCCTCTATGAGCTGTTTCCATAATTCTTTGGCATGCATCGGTCTTTCTACATCCCTCAAAATGACAAATGCCGCGTCAGGCATACTCATCCCCGCATATTTGCTTCGTCCTAACAGTATCTCTCTGGATTGATCTGCAACATCATTGACCGAGAAGGACAAGCTCCCTTTCTCATCAGTGATAATTTGGCTGGGGAAATTGGCAAGTTTTACCTTATCGGCCTCAACTCGATATAACGTCTTTGTGAGCTCAAGGTATTTCTCAATGGTGGCGACTTCCTCATTCAGACGTTCTCGGTTTTTTTTCAAGCCCTTGAGTTTAGATTCATAGACACTTATGCGTTGTTCAAGTCCAACAATGATGTCGGACAATTCAACTTTTTGCTCATCCATAGCTCACCAATTGCTTCACTTAAATGTTTTGTATCACGCAAGTAAAATCGTGTCAACAAACTTTTTCTAAAACCTTTCATCAAATTTTTCTTGTAAGTGGTCCTCGGACTATCGGCTTTTAATTTTTCTTCTTAAGCATTACTCCATTTTCATTCCAAGAAATTTCTCAAAACACTCCTCTCCTTTTCTCTTTATTCCATTCTATTTTTTTATTTCATGGACGCATTCCCTTCTACCTTTTCAACATTGAGGTGATATCCAATACCAGCATACTGACATTTTTTCCAACCATGGAATATCTTGTGACCCATTTTCCCCCTGTGCTAGTGTGGCGTTTATGAAGCTAGCCATACCGTCAATCGGTGGCGTTCTCGGGATTCGTCGCTTGGGAAGCGTCACTCGCATCCCGTAAAGAACGAGACGGTGTTACAGGAGAAGCGAACCCGGAACGTGGAAAAAGTCAACCGACTCTGTATCCTTGTTTCTTTACGTTACCCGACATGATCACGATCAACAAACACATGATAAATCTGATGGATCTTAGCTGGGAGGGAATGAATACCCTTGTCACCGAACTGGGATGGGCAAAGTTTCGAACGAAACAAATTCTCCAATGGCTGTACCAATCTCGAATTCGAGAGATTGGGGCGATGACCAATCTGACTTTGGCTGATCGAACTCGGCTAGGGGGCCTGGCTCTCATCCCCCCATTACCCTCTCCCCACATTTTGTGTTCTGAAGATGGGACGAGAAAACTCCTATTTTCCATTGAACAGAACCGAAAATTTGAAAGTGTGTTGATTCCGGAAGCGAAACGAATGACGTTGTGTGTGTCGACTCAGGTTGGCTGTACCTTGGACTGCGGATTTTGTTTAACCGGGCAAATGGGACTCCTGCGAAATTTGAGGGCTCAAGAGATTGTCGAACAAGTGTTCACGGCCCAAAATCTCCTGGGATCAGGGGAACGGCTGACCTCCTTGGTATTTATGGGTATGGGCGAACCGTTGGCCAATTGGGAAGCTGTGTCGGATGCCATTCATCGCCTCACCAACCAAGAATGGGGTATGGGGTTGTCTGCCAGAAAGATTACCATCTCCACTGCTGGCATGGCGGCCAGACTTCTTGATGTCGCGTCCCTCGGTGTGAACTTAGCCATTTCGCTTAATGCCACCACCAACGAACAACGAAATTTAATCATGCCCAAAATCAACGCCTTGCACCCTCTTCCAGCGCTCCTTTCAGCCTGTCGACAATATCCTCTCCCCCCCAGACGTCGCCTCACGTTTGAATACGTCCTGCTTGCTGGCATTAATGATTCTGATCAAGATAGCGCAAGGTTTCCTAAGCTGTTACGTGGCATTCATTGTAAAATTAATTTAATCCCATTTAATGAATATCCTGGAAGTCCTTATAGGCGCCCAGCCGAACAGATGATCGCCCGATTTCAATCTCGTCTACGGGGATTTGGATTCGATGTGTTTGTTCGAAGAGAAAAAGGCCATGATATACTGGGAGCTTGCGGACAACTCGGGACCCTAGTAACCTGAAGTCTGGATAACCATCAACCGACAAGATAGGTCATGACAACCATATCTCTAATACAGGGAGAAGTTCTTCTTCAGGAAAAGACGATAAATCTCCATGACCTTTTCCGGGAGATGGGTTCGGTCCTCGTTGCCCTCTCTGGAGGAATTGATAGTACTCTGGCACTCAAAATTGCCCACGACGTCCTTGGCGATCAGGTTGTAGCGGTGACGGCCACCTCTCCCACCTTTCCAGAAATCGAACTGGAGGCCGTTCATAGGGTGAGCCAAGAAATTGGCGCCAGATTGATTATTGTTGAAACCAACCAGTTAACTCTTCCGGCGTTTGTTCAAAATGATGGCACCCGCTGCTACCACTGCAAAACGGATTTATATACCTTGTTACGAAAGATGAAAGAAGAATTGGAGGCATCCACTATAGTCGATGGTACCAATAGCGATGATCTAGGGGACGACCGACCTGGCATGAAGGCTGCCCGAGAACTTGGGGTCCGCAGTCCATTTGTGGAAGTGGGAATGACGAAACATGACATTCGCACTCTGGCGAAACAACTTGGTTTATCCAACTGGGACAAACCTGCTGCCGCCTGTCTCTCTTCACGAATATCTCGAGGAGTCTTCATTACTCCAGAAAACTTAAAGCGAGTGGAAAAAGCAGAATCTCTTCTAGCCCGAGAGGGCTTTACCCAAATCCGCGTGCGAGACCACGAAGGCGTGGCTCGAATAGAATTGGAAGAAAAAGAAATTCCTCTCTTTTTATCGAGTGCCCGACGAGAGAACATAGTCCAGCACCTTACTTCTCTAGGATTTCATACTGTGACGTTGGATTTGGAAGGATATCGTCAGGGTGGGGGAAATAAA